>JABGVY010000128.1 GCA_018645845.1 Gammaproteobacteria bacterium
AAAGCGCCTGAAGAAGTTGTTCAGAAAGAGAGAGACAAACTTAAGGACCTGGATTCCGCACTGGAAAAGCTAAACGAACAACGAGTGAGCATTGAAGAAATTTAGTCCGCGGCCCGAGTTCGATCAAACCAAGACTGACAGAGGATTCCAGACTGACGCTATGGCTAAGCGTCAGATGATAGCTGGTTGATTAGTGGCCTACCGTTAATATCACTTTACCCGTCGTTGTGTCCGACGCGACAAGATCATGTGCATCCGCAACCCCTGTAATCGGAAATACGGCTTCTATGATCGGCTTAATTTCCTGGCTGACAATTTTCGGCCAGACTTTTTCTTCCAACTGAGCCATCACGACTGCTTTTTCTGTCACTGGTCGTGTACGCAAAGTAGATCCAATAACCCTCGCTCGCTTCATCATCATCTGCGCCAGGTCGAGTTCCGCCTTGGTACCGCCCATCAGGCCAATTAAAACCAGCCGCCCTCCAAGGCCGAGCAAGCTGAGGTTGTCTGACAGATAGCCCGCACCCACCGGATCCAGAATGACATCAACCCCGCTTTCTCCGGCAAACGCCTTCGCGGCCTCCAGGAATGATCCATCGTGACGGTTAAATCCGCCAACGGCGCCAAGTTCGATACAGGCGCGCAGCTTATCGCTGGACCCAACCGTGACAAAACTGCTGGCACCAAACGCCTTACATAATTGAATGGCGGTCGTTCCAACACCGCTGGCCCCGGCATGAATGATGGTTTTATCACCGGCCTTCAGCCCTGCTTCTATAAACAGGTTCAACCAGGCCGTTGCAAATACTTCAGGCAATGCAGCGGCCTGCTCGTCGGACAAGCCATCCGGAATTGGCACTACGCTACCCTCGTGCGCAGAAGCGTACTGACTATAGCCGCCACCAGCCAACAGAGCGCAAACCTTGTCACCGACCTTGAACCGAGTGCAGCCTGCACCCACTTCGACAATTTCGCCTGCACATTCCAGACCCATAATTTCACTCGCGCCAGGAGGAGGCGGGTAGAAGCCCTTTCGCTGCATCAGGTCAGCTCTGTTAATCGCGGTTGCAGAAACCCTAATCAGTACTTCATGATCATTGAAATTCGGGTGATCAACTTCGCCCCAGGAAAGGGATTGGTCTTCGTTAACAATGACAGCTTTCATAAGATTAGCATCTAGTAATGGGGTGGCTTTTCGTCCTCTGCTGAACCGCCATCAGGAATTGATGACTCCAGTTTCCTGAATTGGCTCAACAGATGTTTGAGTTGATCTTCAAGCGCCATAATCTGTTTCTGTTGTTCCGACACGGCGTCATCAAGTTTTTGTAACGTGTCTTCCTGAAATGCCTGACGTTCTTCCAGGAGGATGATTTTTTCCTCAAGGTATTCCTGCGACTCAGGCATCAGTAGCGCAATCTGACTTTGACGCCATGCTCATGCAGCCACTGCTTTAAACCAGACACGGTATAATCGCCATAGTGGACCATAGAGGCAACGAGCGCTGCATCCGCTTTGCCTTCGGTGAGAACCTCAAGCAAGTGCTCCGGTTTCCCGGCCCCACCGGAGGCAATGACCGGAATTGAAACAGCTTCAGAGATCATTCGCGTCAGATTAATCTCGTAACCTTCCCGGGTTCCATCTGCATCGATCGAATTAACAACCAGTTCACCTGCACCCAGTTCTTCACCCTTGAGAGCCCACTCCAGCGCATCGACCCCCATGGGGGTACGCCCACCATTGATAATGACTTCGTAGCCACTCGGGAACTCCCTTGAAGTTTCAACTCTCAAAATATCCATCGAGAGCACTGTGTTTTGAGCACCGAACGCATGGGCACACTCTGCAATCAATTCAGGGCGCTTGACCGCAGCAGAGTTCACATTGATTTTTTCTGCGCCGGCCCAAAGCAATTTGTTGGCATCTTCAACCGTTCGCACGCCGCCACCGACCGAGAAAGGAATGTAAACCTGTTTCGCCACCTGTGCCACGACATCCAGCATGATGTCCCTGGCATCGCTAGAAGCTGTAATATCATAGAACACCAGTTCGTCCAGGCCATCTTCGTAGTATTCCCGCGCTTTTGACACAGGGTCACCAATGTCTTTCGTATCAACAAACTTGACGCTCTTGGCCAGCTTGCCATCTCGCACATCCAGACAGGCAATGATTCTCTTACTTAGCATGTTGCATCCCAATGTTTAAATGCGCTAAGCAGCTTTAAACCCAGCGCACCACTTTTCTCCAGATGAAACTGAGTGGCGAACAGGTTGTCCCTGGCGATCACAGAACAGAATGTCTTGTCGCCGTATTCTGTGGTTCCAACCATATGATGACTGTTGACTGGCCGGGCAAAATAGCTATGAACGAAATAGAACTCATCCCCTGACTGAATGTTTTCCAACATTGGGTGCGGTCGATTGATCGTCAATTCGTTCCAGCCGATATGCGGTACCTTAAGGGATCTATCGGAGAACTCGAATCTTTCAGACGCTCCTTCCACTAGTCCAAGGCAGGTTTTGTCGCCTTCCTCGGTATGCTCAAGCACAATCTGCAAACCCAGACAGATGCCCAGCAGTGGTTTCCCAGTTGCATAAAACGACTTTATTGCCTCATCAAGCCCTCGGTCGCAAAGTGTTTCCACCGCACTTTCCGCAGATCCTACACCCGGAAAAATCAACTTGTCTGCAGCCGCGACAACAGCCGGATCGGCCGATATCTCAGCGTCCATACCGACATGCTGACAGGCACGCTGGACGCTGCGTACATTGCCTGCGTCATAATCCACGATGACCAGCATAGAGACTCCACTAAAAGAGCGCGCATTATACCCTCACGGTTTTGGCATTACAGTGCTTGATGAAGCTTAAGCATACATTTTGAGTCTGTTTTTCAGGCGCGCCATTACGCCGTATCGCCCAAACCCAAACCTATGGC
>JABGVY010000220.1 GCA_018645845.1 Gammaproteobacteria bacterium
ATATTTATTAGGTATCCCATTGTCTGAAGTATCGCAGCCCCTCATTAGTGAGAATGTAAAGCGCTACACGCTTGGCGTTTTAGTCGTCGTTTACACCTTTAACTTTATTGATCGACAAATACTCTCGATCCTTATCGAACCAATAAAAGCAGATCTCGGCATATCCGATTTCGGTATGGGACTTTTGTCCGGAACTGCCTTCGCCATTTTCTACGCGACGCTAGGAATGCCCCTCGCACTCGTCGCAGATCGCTGGAACAGACGCAACCTCATCGGCCTGTCGTTGGCTGTTTGGAGTGGCATGACGGCTTTGTCAGGTCTTGCGATGAACTTCTGGCATCTGGCAGTTGCACGCATTGGTGTGGGTATAGGAGAAGCCGGATGTAGTCCGTCTGCCCACTCAATGCTGGCAGATCTTTATCCAGCCAAAGAGCGAGCGACAGCGCTGAGTATCTATGCCCTGGGCATTCCAGTAGGCATCATGTTTGGTATGTTTGCCGGTGGTGCCATTGCCGATGCATTTGGCTGGCGTATAGCATTTTTTGTCGTCGGTATACCGGGTCTGTTGCTCTCGTTTGTGGTGTTCCTGACGGTAAAGGAACCTCCTCGTGGGCATGCCGATGGCGTGCAGACTAACTCAGCGGAGAAAAACCCGACTATTTTAGAAGTGGCCCGATACCTGGCTACCCGTCGTTCGTTTTTACACCTGGCAACGGGCGGAGGTTTAACTGCTTTCGTTGGCTACGGTCTTGTTACCTGGGCGCCCACGTTTTTCGTTCGCAGCTACGATATGAGCCTCACCGAAGCGGGTTTCTGGCTCGGGTTGGTACTTGGAATTCCCGGTGGGATCGGTATTGTTGCTGGCGGATGGCTTTCAGACCGCTTTGGTGCCAAAGATACGCGTTGGTATTTATGGGTTGTGACTGTTGCCTTACTCGTGGCCGTTCCCTGCAGTGCTGCAGCATTCATGGTTGATGTCTGGTGGCTTTCGCTGTTGTTGCTCAGCTTTCCGATTATGCTTGGCAACTTCTACCAGGGCACGACGTTTGCGCAGGTTCAGGGGCTTGCGCCGGTGCGGATGCGAGCTGTCGCCGCTGCAGTATTGTTGTTTGTTCTGAACTTTATCGGTTTTGTATTTGGTCCACCGGCGGTTGGATTTCTTTCTGACCTGCTTGTTGGCACTTTTAATGCCGATGCGCTGCGCTATAGCCTTTTTGCATGGGGGTTTGTGAACCTGTGGGCAGCATTCCACTACTGGCGGGCTGGATATTACCTTGCCGATGATCTAGCCCGCGTGGGAAGCAAGTAACGAAAACAAAGCCCGGTGTTTTCGTTTCAATCTTCTGATGTTTATAGCGCCCAATTGATTTGTGGCTAGCAGACTCTGCTCGACAGGAAGATCTTCAACATCAAGGTGGCTGGGATTGAATCGATGGCGTTTGCCTGTTTTGATGGGTCAATTCCGGCGATTCTGACAAGTCTATTTGTCTGTACCCTCATGAATCTTCAACCCGTCATTATTGACTCATAGAAGTTCTGTTATGCTTACGGGTATTCCAATAGCTGTGATCCCCTGTGTATCGACATTTATTGCTTCTGCGCATGCTGGTTTTGTTGGGCGTAATCTCTTTCGGTGTTTTCCTGGCTTTTCAATATGGTTTTGTAGCGCTTTTTGTCAGCGCTGATCGAAGTTACCTTTCATCTGTAATTCTTACTATTTATCTGGCATTAACCCTGCATTGGGTCTGGGTGGGTTGGTTACTCTCTCGGGAGCTTAATTATGCGGCAATGCTGGATGGCGATTCGGTACCGTTGGGCAATGCCAGCCTTACCTCGGGTTTGATTGATAGGTTGGAATCTGGTCTTGGTGGGGCTCGCAGAGAACGGCTCCTCAGCTTGTATTATGACCAACTCATGAACAGACACGCCTTTGGGCATTTCTCCACGGACGTGCTGCTTAGATTGGGTCTGCTCGGAACGATTATCGGTTTCATTTTCATGCTCCTGCCGGTGGCGGACATCAAGGATTTCGACGGAGCGGTGATGCAGCGCCTGCTGGCTAGCATGAGTGGTGGCATGGCTGTCGCCCTCTACACTACGCTCGCCGGTCTTGTCTCCAGCACATTACTTAGATTTCAGTATCATGTGCTGGATTCAGCCGCGGTCGATCTGGCTAATCGCGTGTCGACTCATGTTGAGACCCACCTTGAGAGTCATGCCGGATTGGGTGTCGATGAGACATAGAGCTTTAGATGGCAGCGCATCGAGTGACGCTTTCACTGACCTTCTATTTAATGCGCTGCTTGGATTCGCCATGATGTTCATCATCGCGTTTATGCTGATCAATGATCCTGAAGATGCGGGCAACATCGATTCGAAGGCGGAGATGCTCATCACGGTGCGCTGGGCTGATGGTCATCCAGACGATGTTGACACGTTAGTGGAAGGCCCGCATGGTGAAGTTGTCTGGTATCACAATCGTGATGGTGAACTGATGCACCTGGACAGGGACGATCGCGGGTTAGTAGCCGATCGTGTGACCCTTGACGGGAAAGAGGGATTGAACCCGATTAATCAGGAAACGGTTACGGTGCGTGCGCTGCAGAGTGGAGAGTATGTGGTGAACCTGCTGCACTACCAATCTAACTACGGTGAAAGTTTGCCGGTAACCGTTAAGGTCGAAAAACTGAACCCTGAAGTATCGCTGGTTTACTACGGTACTCGACTTCTTAAGGGAACGGGGGATGAGCAAACCGCAGTGCGATTTCGGCTCGATAGTGCCGGTGAAGTTGTCGGTACGAATGAACTCCAGAAGCGACTCCTGACTCTGGTTCTGGATAAATCCTGATGGTAATCGCTGTAGTGCTGTTGTCTCTGGCCTATGTGGTTGTGGCCGCGTTGTTATTGAACCTAAACCTGAAAACCAGTCACGCGCTCCGGGTGAAGGTCGCAGCGATTGGGGTCACGACTTGTTTTTATGTGGTTACCTGGTTTGGCTTTCAGGCGATGTCCGGTTGGGCGTCAACGCAGCCGACGCCTGAGCATTTCCGTCTATTGTGGGTTTCTATTGAGGAGCGAAAGAAAGAGGACAAAAATCCAGGCTACATATACTACTGGGTGCGAGCACTCGACGAGGCAGATTTGCCGATTGGGCCACCACGCGCGCATCGGGTCGAGTGGTCTGAGACAGCGGCGGAAACGGCAGAAGCCGCAGCGGCTGCCATCGAGGAAGGGCAAGAGCTTAACGGAACAATGTCGCGGAATCTGATGGCCCCCAGTGAAGAGGGCGAAGTGATTTCGGGATATGCCGGGGAGCAATCAGTCACCGGCGCTTCAGACGGGGAAGTGAATATTCGCTTCAACCGCGC
>JABGVY010000123.1 GCA_018645845.1 Gammaproteobacteria bacterium
AGTCCAATCAGGCTACTGTTCGACTGGTTCTAGCAGGAAAGTGCGTCTGGAATTAAATTGCCGCTAGAATGAAAAAGCCTCGCAAATCCGGATGAACTGATGCCCACCCTTCGACAATTGTTTGTCCCTTCGGTAATAGATGCCAAATGTCAGAGGGATCGTCGAAAAAGAAAAGTGATCAATGATGCCGAGTTCGGGTTGCTCCGCCAGGATTTTGTCATCCAGGTAAGTCATGCCAAGGCCCTGATTGACCAGCGCCAGCCTTAACTCAAGGTCGTTAACTTCCCAAATGGTTCCGAAGCTGTCGCGTAGCTTGTCCAGTGTCGGGCGCAGATCCGGGTCATCCAGTTGCGAGACGATTAATGGGGTGTCGTGCAGCACGTCTTCAGCAGACGCATCGGGTTTGATTTTGTCTTTACGAACCACCAGGTGTCGCGTTTCTTCAAATAGCGGAATCGTCCTGAAGCGGTCGGGCATGGTTTGTTGGAAGGGCCCTAGACCCAGCTCCCACAATTCGGAACTGACTGCAGTGATGATCTGGCGGCTTGGGAGTACCGAAATCTTTATTCGGGTTAGGGGATGTGCGGTACAAAACTTGTCTACCAATGACGCACCGAACAGGTGATTGACAGTGCTGTTCATTGCGAGGTGTAAAGTAGAGAGCACTCCATTTTTGATATTACTAAGATCAGATAGAACGGTATCTTCTTCAGAAAGAACCGTTTGCGCGTAGTGTAAGAGTCGTATGCCTGCCTCGGTCAGCTGAAGTGGTTTACGCTGAAACAGAAGCGTGTCCAGCTTGTGCTCTAGGTTCGCGACAGTCTGGCTGACCGCGGATTGGGTAACGAACAGTTTCTCCGCGGCACGGTTGAAGCCGTTCTCTTCGTAGACTGTTTTGAATACGCGGATCTCGTGAGTTTCCAGGTGAACCGGCATGCTGCCACCGCTAACTAGATGAGCGCATAGTTTACCGTGCCGAATGCTGCTTGCAATTTATTAGTGTCGCTGATTGGCGCATTAGTGCCTGTAATATCGGCTTATCTTATCTGCCCATTAGTTGGTTTAAGTATCCATGCTTAGCGATTCACCGTAATAATCGCTGACAGTTTTACTAAGTGGAGGTAGAAATGAGTTATGTCCCAGGGCTAGAAGGGGTTGTCGTCGGAGAGACGAGTATCAGCAATGTGGAAGGTGAAATTGGTCGGTTGTCTTACCGTGGCCGGGTGATAGAAGATGTCGTGCATCTACCCTACACGGAGGCGATGTGTCTGGTGTTGTTCGGTGAAGTTCCTGGCGAAGATGGGCTGGAATTGCTCGAAGAATACCTTTATCGATTTGGCCGCCTTAGTGAGGCTGAAGTAAATCTGATTGCCTCTATGCCGGCGACGGTTCATCCCATGCAGGCTTTGCAGTCTGTACTGTCTGTTGTATCTCTTGAGGATGTGAGGTTTAGAGATCGAGACATGGACACGTCACACGGGCTACAGATCCTGGCGAAGTATCCCTCGATCATTGCCGCTCTGCATGCATCCAGAGGTGGTGGCGCGAACACGGGCCGGTTCAGTGAGTCGTCCGATTACCTCGAACGATTCCTGATGATGTTTACGGATAAAAAGCCAACGATTGATGAGCTGGAGGCTTATCGAATCGTTCAGCTTCTGCAGTTGGATCATTCTTTTAATGCAGGCACCTTTGCTTCTCGGGTGATCAGCTCAACGCTTGCCTCTGTCCCAGCTGTGCTTGCCGGGGCGGCAGGCGCACTTTCGGGTGTTTTGCATGGTGGCGCAGATCAGGCGGCGCTGCTCTCTGCGCGGGAAGTTGGACGTCCTGGGCTGGCACAGCACTATGTGGACGAACTGCTGGCCAGTAAGGGGAGGTTGATGGGTATGGGGCACCGGGAATATCGAACTGTAGACCCCCGGGCCAGGATCCTAAAACCATTGGCAAGGGACCTGTGCGTGGGTTCTGCGCTGGAAAATGACTTCCTGATTCTTGAAGCTTTGGAAACAGCTTTTAACAAGCGCATGAATGAGCGAGGCAAGGAAGTCTGGGCAAACGTTGAGTTCTACAAGGGTGTGGTCTACGAAGCGTTGGGTATTCCATCGGACTTTTTTACCGCAAACTTCGCAATGTCCAGATCCGTAGGCTGGCTTGCGCACTTCATGGAGAGTCGCGCAAACAACAAGATTATTCGCCCTGCGGCACTCTATGTGGG
>JABGVY010000512.1 GCA_018645845.1 Gammaproteobacteria bacterium
CCTGCAGTGCGTTGTCTACCGCATTCGCCACCCGCGGGGTAAATCTTCTTTCATCGAGCACATACAGTGTTTCTGCATATAGAGACAGCAGGCCAGGGTCGCTGGGAAAGAGTTCAAGCAGTTTGCTGTAAGCGGTGGCTGCCTTTCCATAATCGCCAAGGGTTGCATAACCGCGCGCCAGCAAAAAAAGCAGGTCCGGTTCGTCAGGTCGCTGCTCGACCCTCTGTTCGACCTGTTGGATAAAGTATCGATACCCCGCCGGGTCTGAGGGGTCACTTTCCAGCATTGCCTGCGCAAGCCCAACATCCGGCAGAGCACCCCGATCGAGCCCGAAGTCCGCATAGACCACCAGGGCGAAAACCGGCACCAGCAAAGCCGCCGCAAGGCTGTATCTACGGTCACCCACAAGGTGCAGTGAAGACTGCGGGTTATCCGCGGTATCGGCCAGGAGCGTCTTTTTAGCCTCCAGCTCGAGCGCAGTGACCTCTTCAGGATTCCCCGTCACCGTGAGCTCATTGATCCTTTCACGGTAAAGCGACAGATTGATGTCCGCTCGCTGATCCCTATAGGTTCGGGATCGCCCAAGCAACATCGGCGCGAGAATAAATGCACTGGCGATGAGCCCCATCAGGATAGCAATCAACCAGAACATCATAGGTTGCTGTCCCTTAGAAGATCATCCAGGCGCGCCTGTTCTTCTGCATTGATCTCAAGCACTTCGGGCTTCGCGCGAGCCAGCCTGAACCAGACGAACCCGGCAAACATGAGAAGTAGCAATGGGCTGAGCCACAACACCAGTGTACCCGCACCCCATCTGGGTCGATAAAGAATGAAATCACCGTAACGTTCATACATAAACGACAGGATCTCATCGTCTGTATGACCATCCAGCAGCATTCTGTGAACTTCCCGGCGCAGGTCCTGAGCGATCATCGCGTCTGACCCCGCAAGGTTGGTGTTCAAACATTGCGGACAGCGTAATTCCGCGATTAAACCGTCATAGCGCTGTTGCAACTGTTCGTCTGGAAATGGATAGGCGTCGATAGATGCAAAGCAATTGAACGAGGTCGCAACCAGTATCACCAGGAGTGCTCTAACCATCAGACATCCCCTGCAAGTGTTCCACCACTGGCAATAGTTTGTCCCGCCAGACCTCTGGTGTTACCGGCCCGACATGCCTGAACCTGATAACACCGTGCGCGTCCAGCACGAAGGTTTCCGGCGCGCCGTAAACACCCAGATCGATTGCGAGTGTTCCCTCATCATCAACGATACTGAATTCATAAGGATTTTCATGCCGCGCGAGCCACCCAAGTGCTTTCCCGTTGTCATCGTTGTAGTTAACACCATAAAGGGGCAAATCTGTTTCGCGGCTGATTCGCAGCAGTTCAGGATGTTCAACCAGACAGTTGGGACACCAGGTCGCCCAGACGTTAACCAGACTTACCTCACCCGACAGGTCGGCTAACGTCCGCAACCGGTCAGGCTGGCGCAAATCCTCTAACTCAAACGCCGGGAATGGTTTGTCAATCAGGACCGATGGCAGAAGGCGAGGGTCCTGCAGTCTGAACCCCAACGCCAGAAATACCACCAGCAGCACAAATACACCCAGCGGTATCAGCAGGCTTTTTTTTAAGGTCATGCCGCTGATCCCACGACATTATTGCTGACTAGTCTTCTTACTCGTCTGTACCGTTTGTCCAGGAGCGTGACAAAACCTCCCAACGCAACCAGCAACCCCCCCAACCAGATCCAGCGCACGAAGGGCTTCACGTGAACCCGAACTGCCCAGGCGGTATCGCCGACTTTTTCACCCAGCGCCACATAAACATCCCGCATTAACCCAGGATCCATATCGGCTTCCGTCATGACATTCTGCGCGACTGAATAAAACCGTTTCTCTGGACGCAGTTTCGCCACAAACTCACCGTCACGAGTCACATTGAACTCTGCCTGGTCAGCAAGGTAGTTAGGCCCCCGAATCTTTTGCACACCTTCAAAGGTGAAGTCATATCCTGCAAGAGCGATAGACTCGCCGGGTTTCATCCTCACATCCCGACCTTCAGAATAGGTGATCGTCACCACAACACCCAGAATTGCCACTGCAATACCCGCGTGTGCCAGCATCATACCAAGCTGCGAAACAGAACTAATCGATCCAGCCTGCCACCAGTGTCTCGCCAGCAAAAACAAAATCCAAACCGCCAGGGTCTCTACGCCAATCGCAATCACATCAATACCCGTTGCTACGACGTAGGTCACGAGGCAAATGAGCACAGGGGTTGCCAATAAAAAAGGCCAATGCTGCCGTATCAAGACATCACTCGATGTCCTTCGCCAACGCGAGAATGGACTGACCGCCATCGCGACAAACAACAGGCACACGATCGGCACAAATACCCGGTTAAAATACGGCGGCCCGACTGATATTTTTTTACCATCCGTGATGACTTCATAGAGCAAAGGATACAAGGTCCCTAAAAGTACCGATGCCGTTGCTACCACCAATAAAAGGTTATTAATTAACAACATGGCCTCGCGAGAATTCCATTCAAACTGGACCTC
>JABGVY010000119.1 GCA_018645845.1 Gammaproteobacteria bacterium
CTGTCACCGGATCAGTGCCGCATGGCACCAACTTGGTACCAAGAACGTTGATCTCTTCCTCTTTTACTACTGGCATAGCTGATGTGTCTATATCAAGAAGGGGCAATGATAGAGGGTTTGCCTCGCCATTGCATTTTGGATGCTTTACGCTTATCGCACCAATAAAATTAAATCATATCGAACAATGGTTTAACGGACAATGTCATAGCGGACAATGTCATAGCCAACAATGGTTTATCGAACTATGGATAATGAAATAGCTGAACGCGTAGAGCATGTGCTTAGTACTGCCAGGTCAGTGCGTAAAAAGCTCGACTTCACGAGACCAGTCAGTCGGGAAGACCTGAAGGCATGCATCAATGTGGCAGTGCAGGCACCCACGGGACTTGCCGGGGAAAACTGGCGTTTTCTTGTCGTGACGGACCCAGAGATCAAGAAACAGATCGCAGAGATCTACTGTGATGTGTTGGTCCAGATTGGCGAAACGCGGGGCGTTACCTTAAAACCGACGCATAATGCGCTCATGGCACGGCTGCATGAAATACCGTGTATGGTGTTTGTGTTTGCCATCGGTGAGCCGACCGAAGATGTCTCGGGTCAGGTTGGGTTCTTTGGTTCAATATTACCTGCGGCCTGGTCACTTATGTTGGCAATGCGCGCTCGGGGAATAGGCACGACCTGGACATCGCTACTGACTTCACGCAAAGACGAAATCGCCAAAATACTTAATATCCCTGAAGGAGTCACGCAAACGGTGATGTTGCCCGCGGCGTATACACTAGGCGCCAAGTTAAAACCTGCAGACCGAAAGCCGGCAGAAGAGGTGACGTTTTGGGACAAGTGGGGTGAAGGCTAGAGTGCTGGAGCAGCGACAAGCTACTGGGTCGATCCCCATCTCTGGTGGAAATTAAATAAATAACGCATAGGCTAGCGGCTGCGCATCGCGCACTCGCCTAGCCTATTTGTTAAGTGCAACAAGTTTAAACAGCAACCACGTTATTTGCGCAGGGGCCCTTTTGGCCTTGCGCTGCTTCGAATTCGACGCTCTGGCCGTCATTCAATGTTGCATACTCTCCGCCGGATTGGATTTCTGAATGATGGACAAAGAGATCTTTACCACCGTCCTCTGGGGTAATAAATCCGAAGCCTTTATCTGCATTAAACCACTTAACTGTACCTTTACTCATATCACTCTTACCTTTGGTGAAAAAATAATGCTGGTTTTGCTATCACCATTACAAAATCAGAACTTAGTGGAGCACCAGATGCCGCAATTAAGCGCCAACGATGATCTGGCTCTTGGATTGTCCAAGTAAGCCAGGCGCGAGTTTACCATGACCAGCGGGACGATAGTTGAAGATTTTAATAGTCTTTTAGGTGTTTCTTGCAGGCTGAGGAGGGATTCTATGTCCATTAAAGAACGCCATGTTGTCTTTTTCCCGGCCGGTTTGTGCTGCTGCCAGACAGATACGGTCTGGTTAGTTCGTTAGAGTGGATCGTTCATTGTAGTATTCGATGGTGTTCTGTAGTTTTCGCTCAGTCCAGTACACAGTGCTTTGAGGCGCAGCGCCGGGTGTAACACTGGTGGTTTGCCTTGGTGCAGTCAAGGTTGTTGCGCCGTTGCGGTTACGCACTGTCACAGGCACATCATCCATCGCAATTACGGTCAGACCCGCGTTGCCTTGTTTGTGATACCCCAACCAGAAGTGCTCCGCGAGCGTCTGAAGTTCTGCCATTGCAGTACGGATAATAAATTCGTGCGGTGTGTCGCCGGGGCCTTTTACCTGTAGGGCGCCCAGGGCAAGGCTGGAGCTGGATTTGTAGTCGACACCGTTTGTGGCCATGTCAATCACGAGCCATTGGCTTTGTGGCGGGATGTCGATGGTTTGCCCCGAGACCAGCGCCAATCGGATTGCCGACCGTTTGTCGGTTCCAATGATGTCTCCGATGTAGATTTTCGAGTGTTTAGCCAGGATATAGGGTCGGTTGTTTCTGGTCACTGAGGGCAGCCCGACGGCGGTGGGGATTGTCCCAATTGGGCCGGAGATGGAGTTGTAGGGCAACGAGGAGCATCCCACGAGACAGGAGAGTGCAATCAGGCATGCCGCCCTAAATATCATCGACCTGACTCAGGTAAAAGAGATCTTCAGCGCTGGAGTTATGCATGCAGTGGGGCAATGAGTTTTGTGTAAGGGCCATGAAATCGCCGGCGTTGACTTCGATCGGTTCATCACCGGTTGCCGCTGAGCCTTTACCCTCAATAATGTAGATGAATGCTGCATCCGTTTCGAGGATGGCTTTGGCGGTCAGCAGGTGGAACGGTTTGTCAGTCATGCAGGCACTCTGATTTCAGATCTACCCATTAGCAAACTTACCTTCGTCTGTAGTTATTTTGTCTATCGTTTGACCGGCCATTGCCGCGAGTATTTCGTTTCGGAATGCTGGCGCGTTCCGCAGCACTCATCGGTGGCAGGGCCGGGATATCTGCACCTAGTTCCTCCGGTGGGTTCTCGCAGTGAAAGTTTACTCCAAGCAATGCCTCAATGTTCGGTAACATAAATGAATCATTCTCGCATGCGAGGGTAATTGAAGTTCCCTCACTGCCGGCACGGCCTGTCCTGCCGATACGGTGAACATAGTCTTCAGGGTCTTCCGGCAGGTTGTAGTTGATGACATGTGTAATGTCATCGATATGAAGGCCTCGACCAGCCACATCGGTCGCGACCAGAATCTCTACCGCTCCTGATTTGAACTCTTCCAGTGTCCGGATGCGTTTCTTCTGGGGCACATCGCCCGCCAATAGCCCGGTTTTAAACCCATGTCGGCGTAGTTTAGACTCCAGGTTACGGCATTGGTCCCGGCGATTTGCAAAAACCAGGACCCGCTCAATCTCATTAACCTTGATCAGGTTGTAAAGGACCTTGTACTTTTCGTCATCGGAAGTCAGGTAAACCTTCTGTTCGACGGTGTCTACGGCCAGTTTCTCTGGAGCAATCTCGATTCGAACTGGATCAAGCGTCCAGGATTTAGCAAGACGCTTAATATCTTCGCTATAAGTAGCACTAAACAATTGTGTCTGCCGGTTCTCTTTGCGGGGCGTTCTGCTGACGATAGCTTTGACGTCTGGAATGAATCCCATCGACAGCATTCGATCCGCTTCGTCGATGATCATGATTTCTACTTCGGATAAGTCAACGATATTGTTGCGGGCGAAATCGAGAAGCCTGCCCGGTGTCGCCACTACAATATCAACTGGTTTTTTCAACTTGGTTTTCTGTTTTTCGTAATCTATTCCGCCAACGAGGGTAGCGACCTGGATATCGGTATACGTAATCAGCGATTCTGCATCGCTCGCAATTTGCATCACCAATTCGCGGGTCGGCGCAATGATCAGTGAAAACGGAGTTCCCGGTGGCCTAGAATCCAGCGTTGGGTTCTCAAGGTCGTAAGTAATGATGGAAAGCAGGAATGCGGCAGTCTTGCCGGTTCCGGTT
Source organism: Gammaproteobacteria bacterium (assembly GCA_018645845.1). GTDB lineage: Bacteria > Pseudomonadota > Gammaproteobacteria > Pseudomonadales > Azotimanducaceae > UBA9659. The sequence continues at coordinate 3,495 of JABGVY010000119.1, forward strand.
TGCGCCTGGGCAATAATGTCTGCGCCGTCCAGCGAGTGTGGCAGTACCTGTGTCTGTACTGGTGTGGTGTTTTGAAACCCAAGGTCCAGAATAGCCTGTTTCAGCGGTTCCGGGAGGTTCAGTCGTGCAAAATCTTCTGGTAATTCAGTCAAGCGATTCACTTCGTTAATTAAGTTGTTGTTGGCTTAATGACGTAAGAACTGCCGTAAGCCACGAGAAACATCACGATGTTACCGAGTAGCCCCGTATAGTAAAGGTCAAATGGATAGTCGATAGCGCTTCGTGATGAGGCGATTGTCCAGAGGGTAAAGGCCATAGTGGCCACAATACCCAGAAGAATGTGGATTGTACTGCATCTGGTCGAGAAAAATCCGATTAAGTAGATCGTTAGAAGGCCGCCCGCCAGAAGTGACGTCAAAATGGTCGCTGTGTCCTGCAGGGTGGTGGTGGTTGTTTCGAGCAGGTACAGGGCTCCTGCAATCATGAGCATGCCTGCCAGAGTAGTGATGGTGCGGGCGAACGCCAGGTAATGTGCATCAACCTGGTCTTTTTTCAGGAATCGACGGTAGATATCGTGGGTCGAGACAGTAGCGATCGCGTTGATACTGCTATCGAGTGATGACATTGCA
>JABGVY010000451.1 GCA_018645845.1 Gammaproteobacteria bacterium
AATACCTGGCTGGGGAAAACACATTGGCTTATGGTTCTATTTCACGGGGCTACAAGGCGGGAGGGTTCAACATCGACGGTTCGCTGGATGCTGACCTTCGGTCTTTCGATGAAGAATACCTGATCGAATATGAGCTTGGGGTCAAAGCGCTCCTGGCAAATGAACGCGTTACGCTTCAACTGGCGGTCTTCTACGACGATCGACACGACCAGCAGGTAAAAAGCTCAGTCATTCGTTCTCGACCGGACGGGAGTACCGAGTTCATCGACTTTCTGGGTAACGCAGCGGAAGGGACGAACCGCGGCGTAGAAATGGACATCAACTGGTTTTTTAATGACAACTTCAACATCAACGCCAATGCAGGTTGGTTAGATGCAGAATTTGATACATTCATCAATGAGTTCGGTGAAGACCTGGCTGGCAGAGACCAGGCCCATGCTCCCTCCTACACCTTCAGCGTGAACTTTAATTATCAACAGGGCCCCTGGTTTGCCAGCGTTTCCGCCGACGGTAAAGATGACTTTTATTTCTCAGATCGGCACTCAATTAAGAGTAAGCGCTACACCCTGTACAACGCTTCCCTCGGCTTCGAATCGAGGCAATGGAAACTCACCTTATGGGGAAGAAATCTGACCGATAAAGACTATTATGTGCGCGGGTTTGGCAGCTTTGGCAACGACCCGCGCAAATTCTATGTTACTGAACCTTATTTTCAGTATGGCGAGCCCCGGGTGACTGGCGTGACCCTGCAATTAACAATGGGTGGGTGATGGCGGATTTCTTATCCTCAGCGCTGGGTGAATTTCACCAGAACTCCTTACTCGAACTCATCGCTGTTGCCCTTGCTATTGCCTACCTCTTACTGGCAGTGCGCCAGCACATCGCCTGCTGGTATGCTGCATTCATCTCGACAGCTATCTTCCTGTACGTCTTCTGGCAGGTAAATCTATATATGGAATCTGGCCTGCAGGTCTACTACCTGGGGATGGCGGTTTATGGATGGGGGGCGTGGCAACGTGGAGGGAGCGAGGGCTATCCCGAGTTAACAATCAGCACCTGGTCACCCAGGCAACACCTGATCGTAATTGGGATAGTAGTGGCCGCGACCTTTGTCAGTGGCTCCCTGCTATCCGGCACGGAACAGCAGCTTGGTTATCTGGATTCTTTTACGACCTGGGGCGCTGTCGTGGCAACATTTATGGTCACCAGAAAGATCCTGGAAAACTGGCTCTATTGGATCGTCATCGATAGCGCATCGCTCTATCTGTATTTCGACAGAGAGCTTTATTTCACCATGATCCTGTTCCTTGTATACCTGGTCATCATCTTCTTCGGGTTCCGTAGTTGGCTCAGGGAATACAGCCCTGAAGCCCAGGATGACCCAACTCACGCAAACCGGGCGATAAAACGATAACGCCTGCCTCGGAATATCTAACCGAAGGATAGGTCATTTGACCTATGTTAACGGCCGTACATTTTTCAGGTATTCCCGATTCACACAATTTTCCAACTTACCGGTTCGCAGATATTTCAGCGCGACGGTGATTCCCTTCGTACGCATATCGTAGAGAGATTGCGGTGTATAGAAAGCTGAATGAGGGGTGATGAGAAGTCGATCACGTATCCATTCATCCTCGGCCTGCCATGCACGGATCAGCTTTCGCTCCAGGTTGAGAGGTTCTTCCGGCATAACGTCCAGTCCCACGCCACCAACCTGGTCAGATAACATCGAGTCATAGAGAGCATCCAGATCTACTATCTCGCCTCGTGCAGCGTTAATTAACACCATGCCCTTCTTTGCGTGCGACAGCACATCAGCGTTCACCATATCTCGAGTTTCTTCACTCAGCGGCGCGTGTAGGCTAACGATGTCAGATTCAGCAAAAAGCGCCTCAAGGCTCTCGACACGGTTGATATTTAGCGCCAGATCAGCGCCATTAGAGACATAAGGGTCATAGAAAGAGACCCGCATTCCGAACGCTTTACACCGCAGGGCCATTGCAGTGCCAATACGACCCAACCCAACAAGACCAACTTTGGCGACCGACAAGCGAAGCGCCAACGGATTATCCCGCTGTTTCCATTCCGTTGGCGCTGAACGCAATCGGTTATCCCAACGATTAATTCCTTTCATTAAGCCAAGCAGCATCCCCATCGCATGGTCGGCAACATCCTGTGTCCCATAATCCGGCACATTACAAACAGGGATGCCTGCCTCTCCGTAGAACTTCAGGTCAACGTTGTCGAACCCGACTTTTGGCGTAACCAATATTTTGCAGTTTGGTATTTTCGGAAGTCGCTCTAGATCGACAGGATCTGGGACGCTGATCAGCGCATCCGCCTGCGCCCATTGCTCATCTGCCACATCTGAAGGTTTATCGACAAAAATACATTCCACATCATTTCCTGCAGTTTCTTTCTCGGGTTGATTGTCGTCACCCCATCGAGTCGCGGGCCAAAGTAAGGTTATGGACATGATACCTCCGGGGTTTTATGAATCCTCAAACCAGTCACCGGAAAGATCCCCGGAGAAACTTGCTGAAGACTAAATATGTGAATACCAGTCGCATCGGCTCAATAGGCGCTTCCGATAGGAACAAGTCAAGACCACGTGCACGACAAACCAATAGGTCCCGGTCATGCTTTCGGCGATGGCCTCCAAAATACCTTTCGCCAGTTTTTTCTACCCGCTCTAGACTAAGCACAAATTTTGAGATTTCAAGCCCGGGAAACCATGAGACGGTCCTTCCTAAGTGGACCAATGTGATCGTATTTAGGGTCCAATGCGAGGCAGATATAACCAGATTGAAGACCAGGCTGTGTATAAACTCAGAATTTCGATAAACCCGCGGGTTGACCATACTGAGATTCATGGCTCTATCGCCTGTTTTTTAATTTCTCACCAGGGTACGGATATTAGCCACTCTTTGTTCAGCTACCGCTACGCCAAAGTAGGGTACACTTGCCAGTTACTTAAAACTCAAGATCATTGGATAAAGAGGCGGAAAATATGAGTGACTCAGCAGCTGAGCTGGTTTTCGACCCTGACGCATTAAGGGAGCGTTATCGCGTTGAACGCGATAAGCGCCTCCGCGAGGACGCCAATGAACAGTATGTCGAGATGACTGGCGATTTCGCGCACTATCTTGAAGACCCTTACGTTGATGAGAAGACGGAACGTCAACCCGTCACCGATGAAGTGGATGTCGTACTGATCGGTGGCGGCTTTGGTGGTCTACAGGCCGGCGCACGATTGCGCGATGCTGGCATCAAGGATATTAAGATCATTGAAAAGGGTGGCGCTTTTGGCGGCACCTGGTATTGGAATCGTTACCCCGGCGCCCAGTGCGACATTGAAGCGTATTGCTATCTGCCGCTGCTTGAAGAACTGAACTATGTTCCAAAAGAAAAGTATGCCTTCGCGAGGGAAATTTTGGCCCACAGTGAGGCAATTGGTCAGCATTTCGACCTCCACGACTGCGCCCTGTTTCAGACTGAAGTTACAGAACTTCGGTGGGATGAATCGATCGAACGCTGGATTGTCTCAACCAACCGCGGCGATGCTATCAAAGCCCGGTTTGTGTCCATGGCCAACGGCCCATTGCATCGTCCAAAATTGCCGGGTATCCCGGGTGTCCGCGACTTTAAAGGCCACACGTTCCATACCAGTCGCTGGGACTACAACTACACCGGCGGTGGTCCGGATGGCGGGCTCGACAAACTAGGTGACAAAAAAATTGCCATCATTGGTACGGGCGCGACGGCCATTCAATGTGTCCCGTTCCTGGGTGAAGCAGCTA
>JABGVY010000362.1 GCA_018645845.1 Gammaproteobacteria bacterium
AGGAAGTCATTAACGCCTGCCAGTCCAATACCTGGTATGCCCCACCAGTACATTTTTTTTTCAGTACTGGAAGAGACTAACCCCCAGGTCGGTCTTGAAAACTTCTGGCCAATTTCTCCGGTCAAAACATCTAAATTTTCTTTAGACTTTTTTTCTAAGAAGCTGTTCAGCATAAGTTAGCGCTCCGGCCTAAGAACCAAGCAATTGTATTAATTTTTATCCGAGTAGATCGAGACAAGTTTAGATGCTATCACGCTTTACTCTACACCATATGTTTACCACACATGAAGTGTTGCCGAGGAAACCACCCAACTTAAATAAGGTCGTAGCTCAAAAAGCGCTAACAAGACGCTGGCGGCAGAAACAAAAAACGACTAAACGAAGAGTACAGCGATCTATAAGGGAAATCCCGATCATTGATCGAGTTTGACCGCTAGTGGTTAGAGATAAAATCAACAAGCCTGGCTGCCATCTCTTCTCCCTGAGATTCTTGAATGAAATGTCCAGCAGGTATCCTATCGTGGGCCATGCCTATTGCGCCGGGGATATTTTCGATGAGAGTGTTTTGAATTTTCTCGGAACCCACGAGCATGTCGTATTGACCAAAAATAGTGAGAAAAGGTCGGTTGTAACGTTTTAGCGCTTCCCAAGCGGCAAGGCTGGCTTCGATGTCCAGCATCGACGCCATGCTGGGCAAAGTTCTAATACCTGTCATATAAATCTCTTCGGGGAAGGGCGCATCATAGGCTTTGACTTCATCTGTTGTGAGTTCAATGCCGCCAAAGTCTCGCATGATGTTATCGCTTGCGCGCAACTCAGGACCTGTTAGCGCATAGGTCATCCAACCTTGAAAGAAGTCAGACATATCTTCTTTGATGTAACCCTTTTCTTGGCAGACCTTTAGAAAATCATCAAAAGTACGCGTCAAAGCATCCGGATCAACGGGATAATCTTCCCGGTTGATGTTGAGGGGGATGTTGAGCACGGGCTCCGGCATCAAGTTGAGTGCTGCATTTGATATCATTACTCTTTGAAAGTACTCCGGATGGTTAGCAACCGTCAGCAGGCTGGTGAAGCCGCCCCAGTCCTGACCAAACAGTGTGATATCTTTGAGGTCTAGTGCCTGAATCAACTTGAGCCACCAGCCAGCATGCGCGTAGATGGTGTGCGTGTGAATATCCGTCGGCTTGTCCGAACGCCCCATGCCGATCATGTCGGGGGCTATTACTCTATATCCAGCTGCTGTGATAATTGGAATCATCTTCCTGTAGAGATAGGACCAATCTGGCTGGCCGTGGAGTAGTAATACGACTTCTCCATCTTTAGGGCCTTCATCGATGTAGTGCATTCGGAGGCCATCAACTTCCATATAATTGGGTTTATAGGGAAAGTCAGGTAGATTTTGGAATTGCTCATCTGGGGTGCGAACAAATTCTCGTCCGTCGGTTGTGTATTGCAGTTTTGCGCTCATGATAAATCTACCTTTTCCGGAACGAATCGATTTAGGAGTTTCTGACAAGCACTGAGGTTGGCAGCGATGCAGGGGTGGTTGGACATCACCTCAGCGTGTTTAGCGAGAACAGGCCAGCGGTTGCTATCGGGTAAGCCTACGACGAGATTCAACTGTGCGAGCTGGCAGCCCACAGCAATGTCTGCAAGTGACAGTTTTTCTCCCACAAAGAATTCGTTGCCGTTTAAAGTGTCTTCTAGGTAGTCAAAAAACTTTGGCAATACTTCGTTGTAGGTTTGTCTGGCGGTGTCCAGGTCTGATTCTTTACCGGCTAATCTGGGGAATAAGATCGGTCGAAATAGTTTCATGCCGAGGGGTAATGCAAGTTCTGAATCTGCGTATTCTTCAAGCCAGGCGACTCGACCAGCTTCAAAGGCTGATTCTCCATACAACCCGGCGTTGAGTTTTTTATCGAGATACAGGCAAATTGCAGAAGAGTCAGCGATGGTGCCTTCGACGCCGTTTTCCGAGATGGATTTGTCACGTAATACAGGAATACGTTTCGCTGGACTTATCTCCAGGAACCAGCCTGGCATATCCATAATGTTAATGTTCTCGAAGTCGTAAGGAACAGAGTGCAGGTTGAGCACAGCTTCTACCTTTCGTACAAACGGTGAAACAGGTGTGCCATAAACAATGATCTCGGACATATACATCTCTTTATCTTTGGGTAACTGAGTACTGGTTATATGGTTCGAATTGAATCTATAATAATGCATAACATTATTAATGGCTATTCAAGATGAATCAAACCTACAGAACTTTGCATGTTTCTCAGGATCAAAGCGTTTTATGGGTCACATTTGACCATGGCGACATCAATTTACTCGACATCGAGATGATCAGAGAGATTGATCAATTGAGTCACGAGCTAGAAGCTGAAGAAACCTGCAATGTGGTGGTGTTCCAAAGTAGTAACCCTGAGTTTTTCATCGCCCATGCAGATGTTGATTTGATTCGGTCTCTTGGTGAGGTGGTTGAAAAACCGAAAGAGCTGAATCTCTATGTGGCTGCCCTGGAACGGATTAGAAAGCTGCCAATGGCTTCGATCGGTAAGATCGCCGGGATTGCCAGAGGCGGTGGTAGTGAATTTCTGCTGTCTCTCGATATGCGTTTTGCTGCTATTGGGCCAACTACCTTAAGTCAGCCAGAAGTCGCGCTTGGGATCTTTCCTACCGGTAGCGGGTCACAACGACTGCCGCGATTGCTTGGTCGAGCACGTGCACTCGAAGTTGCGCTGGGTTGTGAGGACTATGATGCCCTGAAAGCTGAACGTTATGGATACATCAACCGGGCACTGCCTGCGGCGGAGTTGGATGATTTCGTTTCCAACCTGGCTTATCGAATTGCTTCTTTCCCACGTGAGGCCATCGCCGCGACAAAGCAAGCCATGGATTTCTCTGACCAACAGATTCACGAAGGATTATTAGAAGAACAGCATCTCTTTAATCAAACCCGTGTTATGCCTGAGTCGCAACGTCGAATGGCGAAATTTATGACGTCCGGCGCTCAAACTCGTAAAGGTGAACTTGAGCTCGACAGCATTATCAAAAAGCTGGATGCATAGTGTGTTAGGTTTCTCTTACTCATCTTCTTAATTTCTCTTCGGACTCTATCTACAAGTCCAGAGGAAGATGTTCCTTATGATAGTGCCTCACCTCTCTTTGCCTTTGACTTTGGTCTTAGCTATGCAAATAGGGAATTGATCCACTGAGGGTAAAAGCAGTACGAGCATCCCCAGCTTGAAAAAAACCTGGCAAAATATATGGCAATATTTACCTATGATCCTATGAGAGCAATATGACTAAAATACCAGAAATCAACTTCATGATTGACTGCCACAAACCCCACGCAGAGGTGATGGAGTTAGGCTCAAAGACTGTCTGGCAATCTCGATTTCCCATGACAAGTGAAGCTTTGGAAAACCTTAGTTTACCAGCTGGTTTCATCGCTGTGGGTGTTGGCACTGCCGTAATGGATGTGCACTATTTTAGACGCTCGCCCGGTAATGCTGAAGATAGCTCTGTTTCCGAACGCGACATTAGTGGGCATCAGTTTATTCATTGTGCCAATCCACCGGCGCTTGGGGCAGAAACGCCAATACCTGGCGGCCCCCAACTTCTCAAAGTGGACAAGCATCATTCCCTGATTTTCATGCCGGATCGCAAGGTTGACGTCCTTTGCTTGCCTGATGGCAAAGAGTACATTCAGGTAATCTCTGCTAGCCCCGAAGGTGGCGGCATAATGCAAAAAGGATCGGTGCAGCAAGAGTCAGCGTCTTCGAGCGAGGCTGAATTGCCCGAGGGCTGGCATCTGCGCACTATGACTTTCCAGACCAAGACGACGATTCACTTACCTAACCCTACCGCATGCTGGTTTTTTGCTAACGGTGCTAGCTTTCAAGGCGTTGTGGAGCTGTTGTGAGCGAGGCACCTGATTGCGTTCAGAAAAAAAGTTTGTTCGATTTCAGAGAATACTCAATAGCAAGCTATGAACGACTGAAGTTAAAGCTGTTTCGAGGCGGTTTTAGTTTGTTTCGAGACAGGCGCGCTTAGCATCCCCTCCAAGGCATCGAGTACGCTCGTCAGAAAAAATTCTGCTTTGGGCCCGCTCATGGGCGATTTTTGTTGGAAGTGACTGCCCATGGCGGCGCTGCAGGTTCTGATGGCGAGATCCATCCTTGCGGCGTAAGTCTTGTCTCCGAGGTGGGGTAGTGCTTCTCTCAATAAGGTGCCCAGTTGAGCGCCACTCTCTCCACCACCGCCAATTTTGTTAGCTGCATCCAGTGCGGAATAGCGGGATGTTACGATTTCAAAGCTGAACGCCATGACGTAGTTTCGGTACTTTGTGTCGGATCTGGCGAGCAAAAAGCTGGGTAGAATCATGAGTTCGCAAAGATCGCGCAGTTTTACCATCCGCTTGCTACGCTCCAATTCAGCGATCATCTCGGCTCGCTTTGTTTGAACTTGTTTGCGACGGCGCGTATGAATTGCGTCTAACAAACCTTTAAGGTTCTGAAAATGGTACTGGAGAGCTGAAGGGTTTTTCTGGCCGGCTTCAATCACAATGTCTTTAAGCGTCACGTGGTGTGCACCGTGCTGAGCGATCAGTTTCTCTGCAGCTTCCATCAGCGCAATTTGGGTTGTTTCACTTCTCGGTTGGCGGCTATTTGGTGTTCGTGAGCTTGGTTGTTTTGTCTGCATACGTTAATTGTAAACGTGCTTGCAGGCAGAATACAGCGGTAAAGAACCGATAGTGAGCGAGGCTTGGTCCAACTATTGGAATCGACTGGCTATCAAATAATGCATGACATTATTAATGTTTTCCGTCACTATTGCGTTGCTCGATTTGGCTTCTCTCATTCAGCCTTAGGAGAATCGTTTAAATGGCATGGAAGATTTGGATCTGGGTACCCGTATTGTACGTCCTGTTTGCGGCTTGGTATTTCAACTGGCAAGGGCCTCTAGGTGTTGAAGAGATTGATAGGCTTATGCTCGATTTTGACAGGCTCGAAGGTAGCAAGCACACCGACGCGGTAACTTTTCGGAAATTTCTTGAGGAAGATGACGGTGGTGAATTTGTGATGCTGAATCTTGTACAAATGAAAACTGGTGAAGTTGCACATCCAGTAACGGGAGAGCCCATGAGCGCGAGTGACCTAATAGGAGAATATTTCGGACCGTTTGCGGTTTCGCTAATCAAGCGGGGTGGCCATCCGGTTTTCCAGGCGAGAACTATAGGCAGCAACATTGATAGCTGGAACGCTGATCATAATGTCGGATTTGGCGTGACAGCGATGATGCGCTACAAGAGTCGCAGGGATATTGTCGAGCTTATCCTCGATCCTGCGTTTGCTGATGCGCACATCTACAAGCTTGCCGCGATAGAGAGAACGATCTCTTACCCAACTCGCTTCATGATGAGTATCGCACTGCAACCGCCCATTGCCGTGCTGGTGGTGTTGATTCTGTTGGCTTCACTTGTGCAGAACTTGAGTTTTTTGATTAGACCTTAGCCTCTTCAATTGGAGAATATTCATGGATGCGATTAGAACGCCCGAAGAACGATTTGGAAATCTGAAGGACTACCCTTTTGATGCCCACTATATTGACGTGCCCGCCGGTGATGGTTCGAACCTCCGTATGCATTATCTTGATGAGGGGCAGGGTGAGCTGATTCTTTGCATGCATGGCCAGCCAAGTTGGTCTTACTTGTATCGTAAAATGATCCCACTCCTCGTTGAGGCTGGTTATCGAGTAGTCGCGCCTGATCTCATCGGCTTTGGCAAGTCAGATAAACTGGTAACCCGCAGCGACTACACCTATGCCAATCACGTCTTCTGGATGAAAGGGTTCATCGAAGCGCTTGATCTACGTAACATGACCATTATCGGACAGGACTGGGGTAGCCTAATTGGTTTTCGACTGGTGGCTGAAAACGTCGATCGATTCGCTCGTGTTGTTGCATCTAACGGCGCGCTACCTGATGCGACGGGAATACCTGACGAGATGTCGCCTCGCTTAAATGAGATGTTAGCGGCTACACCTGCCTTACCTGTTGAGGAGATGTTCGCAAAACTATCAGGGCCGATGGAAGATAGACCACAATTTATGTACTGGGTGCGTCATACGGATGAGCATCCGGATTTCCATCCAGCTGAAGTGATGAAGCTATCGCTCAATCACTGCGATGATGATGAATATCGCGCCTGGGCAGCGCCTTTTCCCTCAGAGGAGTACATGGCGGGTGCCCGCCAGTTTCCCTCACTGGTTCCGATTGGCCCTGATAATCCCGCTGTGCCTGCAAATCGTGCCGCTTGGAAAGTACTCGAGCAGTTCGAAAAGCCATGGATTACAGCGTACGGAGATTCTGACCCGGTAACGAAAGGAGGTGAACAGCGATTTATTGATTCAGTGCCAGGCGCTAAGGGGCAAGCCCACGTCATCATTGAAGGGGCAGGGCACTTTATCCAAGACGATGCAGGGAAAGAACTGGCACAAGTTGTCATCGACTTTGTTAGGGCCAACCCACGATGAACAAGATAATCGGCATTGTTTGTGTAGCAACCCTCATCGTTGGTATTGGTTGGCTTAATCGGGTTGATATGCTCTTAATGGTGGTGAAGTTCCAGAGCGATCGAGAGTTTGAGATTGAACCGGCGAGGGAATTGGCCTGGCAGCAGGGACCTGAGACGCCAGCTTCTGACCAACGACCACCGAATATCGTATTCATACTTGCGGACGACATGGGCTACAACGATATCTCCACGTTTGGTGGAGGCATAGCGGATGGCAAAGTAAAGACACCCAATATCGATCAACTCGCCGCCGACGGCGCAGTGTTTGAGCAATCTTACGCCGGTAATGCGACCTGTGCGCCTTCTCGAGCGATGTTGATGACGGGGCGGTATCCTACAAGAACAGGATTTGAATTTACGCCCACGCCCTCTGGTTTCGGGCCGATGGTGGCTATGATCGGCAATAGTTTGGATAACGGCCTGCCGCCCTATAAATTCAATGATGAGTTGGCAGAGACTGGGTTACCTTATGAAGGGCAGGGCCTGCTGCCTTCCGAGGTAACGGTTGCCGAGGTTCTGAGAGAAAAAGGCTATTACACAGCGCATATTGGTAAATGGCATCTTGGCCAGGGTGAGGGACAGGCACCTAACGATCAGGGCTTTGATGACAGTCTGCTGATGTCTAGTGCGCTTTATTTACCCGAAGATGATCCGAATGTGGTTAACGCGAAATTGGATTTCGATCCCATTGATCAGTTTTTGTGGTCACGGCTGAGTTATGCCAATTCATTCAACAATGCCGGAGAAAAACGGTTTGAGCCAAGTGGATATCTGACAGATTATTGGACTGACGAAGCGGTTAAGGTGATACGGAACAATAAATCGCGACCTTTCTTCTTATATCTTGCCCACTGGGGTATTCACACACCGCTTCAGGCAACGCGAGAAGATTATGAAGCTGTAGGTGATATTAAACCGCACCGCCTCCGGGTTTATGCGGCGATGATGCGCGCGCTGGATCGGAGTGTCGGACAGATTAATGATACGCTGATCGAGGAAGGTTTAGCCGATAACACAATCGTTGTGTTTTCTTCGGATAATGGTGGCGCCGGGTATATTGGACTACCTGGTGTCAACCAACCGTTCAGAGGCTGGAAACTAACAAACTTTGAAGGTGGGCTTCGAGTGCCCATGTTCGTTAAGTGGCCAAAGAAAGTGGCACCTGGGACTCGAGTAAGTAATCCAGTTGCCCATATTGATTTGATGCCAACATTGGTCGCGGCGGCTGATGCTAAAATTCCGCAAGATGTGGAGCTTGATGGCGTAGATATTTTGCCTCTTGCGACAGGTGACGAGGGAGCGGCCTGGGATCGAAAGACGTTGTTTTGGCAGAGCGGTTATTACCGGGTGGTACGGCACGAGGATTGGAAACTACAAATTTCCGATAACCCCAAAAAGACCTGGCTATTCGATCTCGCTAACGATCCAACTGAGCAGAACAACCTTGCGACCAGTGAGCCTGAAAAGCTGGCCGAGCTTCAAGCACTGCTTGCAGAGCACAAAGCCTCAGCGCGTGATCCCCTTTATCCGTTCGTCGCTGAAATGCCTGTTGCGTTAGATAAAACGCTGGCGACCAAGTTTGTCGAAGGCGATGAATACATCTATTGGCCTAATTAGAGAGGTAGAGGGATAGTGAAACGCGTAGTTCGTTTTTTTGTTGGCGCTGCTGCTCTGCTTGTGCTGCTTTTTGGTGTGGGCTTCTGGGTGATGTTCTTTTCTGAGCGACCACCG
>JABGVY010000122.1 GCA_018645845.1 Gammaproteobacteria bacterium
CCGCCACTGGTCGCACGGATTTCCGTTTCCATTTTCATGGCTTCCAGAATTAGGACAACGTCACCGCTGGCAACAACATCCCCGGGTTGCGCGACAATCTTGAATATATTTCCGGCGAGCGGCGCAGTGACCCCCACGCCTTCGGGAGCGGGAGCAGGCGCCAAACTTGCCGCAACCGGCCTCGCAGATTCAATATCACCACCGTCTGTCACCTTCACCACAAACTGTTCACCGGACACTTCCACCGTGTAAACAGCGGACCCAGCAGCAGCTATTGGCGATGCGGATGCCGGGGGTTCAGTTTCAGGGCTGGGTTCAAATGCTGCCGGGTTGGTTCTATTGGCCAGGAACTTCAGTCCAACCTGCGGGAATAGCGCATAGGTCAGCACATCATCATCAATACTCTCACCGAACTGCAGACCTTCCTCATCTTCTTTCGACAGCAGTTCCTGCTTCAGACGGTCGAATTCCGGTTCAAGATTGTCTGCAGGCCTGCAGGTAATTGGCGCGTCACCGCCCAGCACCCGGGCCTGTAGCTCTCCATCCACCGGCGCCGGTGTCGATCCGTATTCACCCTTAAGAACGCCCTCTGTCTCTCGCGCAATATTCTTGTAACGTTCGCCAAGCAGAACGTTCATCACCGACTGGGTGCCGACAATCTGCGAGGTCGGCGTCACGAGGGGAATAAATCCCAGGTCTTTGCGCACCCGCGGGATCTCTTCCAGCACTTCATCAAGCCGGTCTGTTGCGTTCTGTTCTTTTAACTGGTGTTCAAGATTAGTGAGCATGCCTCCTGGCACCTGCGCCACAAGAATCCTTGAATCGGTTCCCCTGAGGGCTCCTTCAAAGCGCCCATACTTTTTACGGACCTCTCTGAAGTAGGCCGCAATTTCCTGCAGTTGTCGAATATCGAGACCTGTCGCCCGCTCGGTCCCTTCCAGCATTGCAACAACGGCCTCTGTGGGTGAGTGGCCATAGGTCATGCTCATTGAAGAGATCGCTGTATCGACGTTATCGATTCCTGCTTCGATAGCTTTCAGGTAGGTGGCAGAAGACAGCCCTGTCGTTGCGTGACAATGCATGTGAATAGGCACAGCTACGATATTTTTTAGCCGGCTCACCAACTCATAGGCGGTATAGGGGGTCAGTAACCCCGCCATGTCCTTGATGGCTATCGAGTCGGCGCCCATCTCACTGAGCCGCGCGCCCATCTGGACCCAGTTATCGATGTTGTGAACGGGACTCACCGTGTAGGAAAGTGTTCCCTGGGCGTGTCGACCCTGCTTTCTTACCGCCGCAATCGCCCTTTCAAGATTTCGCGGGTCGTTCATGGCGTCGAAAATACGGAAAACATCGATGCCGTTTTCAGCCGCACGTTCAACAAATTTATCGACAATGTCATCGGCATAATGTCGATAACCAAGAATATTCTGGCCTCGAAACAACATCTGTTGCGGTGTATTCGGCATTACCTTCTTCAGCTCACGGATTCGATCCCAGGGATCTTCGCCGAGGAATCGAATGCAGGCATCAAAGGTAGCGCCGCCCCAACTCTCCAGAGACCAATATCCGATCTCATCAAGGTTTTCAGCAATAGGCAGCATGTCATCAATTCGCATCCGTGTTGCGAACAGCGACTGGTGGGCATCACGTAGCACAACCTCCGTGATACCTAGCGGGGTTTTATCGCTCATCGAAAAAGCCTTTCTTTTTGCCCATGATAAGGGCGCTTATTCTTACTTTAATGTCTGTAAGCGCACAGTTTCGCCATGGAAGGCGGGTCCACTTTTAACACGGGAAGCGATTATTGCCAAGATTGACCCCGGGTTTTTAGTCCGACTGCTGGCCCAGAGCGGCGACAAAATTGGCCAGCTCTCGCCTGGATCGTATTCTGACAAACCTGATGTGACCCAGGCCGGGATCACTCATCGCAGCCAGGTATTGCCTGCGAACCTTACGCAGATTGCTCAGGCACCACCAGATAATCGAGTCACGACTGAAGAATGCTTTCCCGAGGCTCTCCCGGTTACCTGCCCACAATGTTTCTTTTGTCACTGAGCGGCGAATGGTTCGGCTGAACACCTGGCACAGGATCAGCCAGTAGGGAAAATCCAACCAAACCACCAGTTGCACTCGCTTCCATTTAATCGGCACGGTTCTGGAATAGTTGCCATCAAGCACCCAGGATTCCCCTTCCAGCGAACGCTTAAGGTTGAAGCTGAGTTCTTCTTCGGTTGATTCTGTCCAGTTGGGCTTCCAATGGATTTCATCCAGCTCTACATAGGGATAACGGAGCTTTTTAGCGATAACTTTCCCGGCGGTCGATTTACCGCTGCCGCTAGAGCCGACGATATTGATTCGTTGATAGTTCAATTCTTCACGACTGGATAGTTCGGAAACGTTAAGGGGGCAACTTCATTCAGGGTATTAGGCATTGGAACAAGAGAGCACCAATAATGGCAGTCCAGCCAGGTGCTAATAATCCCTTTACTCATTCTGGCGGAGAGGGAGGGATTCGAACCCTCGATGAGCTATTAACCCATACTCCCTTAGCAGGGGAGCGCCTTCAGCCACTCGGCCACCTCTCCGGGAAATGTAAATGGCGCGCTGGGAGGGAGTCGAACCCCCGACCTTCTGGTTCGTAGCCAGATGCTCTATCCAGCTGAGCTACCAGCGCGCGACGAGGGCGCATTATAGGGAGATCAATGCACGATCTCCAGCGGTGGTTGAAAAACATTTAAAGCGAGCATTTTCAACACAACCTGTCCACGAATTGATTATCGTGAGATGATCAAGCCACGCGCAGCGATCAGGAGTAAGGCATGTCACCATTGGTATCCGAGGGGCTCAACCTCGCGCTCTACGGCATGGGGACTGTATTTGTCTTCCTAACACTACTGGTATTGGCGACTATGGCGATGTCCTGGCTGGTTGCCCAACGGGAAACAGCCGCCGCTGCGGCGCTGCCTGCTGATTCAGCGGACGCCAGGACAATGGCAGCGATCACCGCCGCGATCCACCGGCATCGGAACCGCTAACCCATACCACCTAAAGTTTAAGTTTTGAGCACAGCTGTGATAGTTTGCAGTTCGCATCACCTCGAGGTTTGCATTTCTTGGAAGTACTACAGTTACTGGTCAGCGGCATCTCTCAAGGATGCGTCTATGGTTTGATCGCCCTGGGCTTCGTTCTGATCTACAAAGCAACCGAAATGGTCAATTTCGCCCAGGGTGACCTGATGATGCTTGGGGCGTTCTTCGCCTACAGCTACGTCAACCTATTGGAACTGCCCTTTTATCTGGCATTTCCGGCCACCATTTTAACCATGGCTATTATTGGGGCACTGACTGAACGGCTACTGCTTCGACCGATGATTGGCGAGCCACACTTCTCGGTACTCATGTTGACCATCGGGCTGGGTTTTATCCTCCGCGCGGTTGCCGGCGCGATCTGGGGCAACGAACCACGCGCGCTCAGCACACCCTACGCAGGCGGGGTTATAGACCTGAGCGGCCTGATCATTGGTCACGAAAACCTGGTGATCATTCTTGGCACAGCCGCGCTGTGTCTGCTGCTTTATCTCTTTTTCAGATTTACGCGCCTTGGGTTAGCCATGCAGGCGGCTTCACAAAACCAGCTAGCCGCATTTTATGTCGGTATTCCCGTGAAACGCGTCTATTCAATGGTATGGGCCATTTCTGCGTCAATTTCTGCCGTCGCCGGCATTCTTGTCGCACCGGTATCGCTCATTGATCCGCTAATGGGGTTTGTCGGTATCAAGGCTTTTGCGGCCGCCATTGTCGGTGGGTTTGGCAGCCTCCCCGGCGCGATCATCGGCGGGTTAATCATTGGCATCGTCGAA
>JABGVY010000073.1 GCA_018645845.1 Gammaproteobacteria bacterium
GATGATGACGTCACTAACGCCGGTCCTCAGTTAAACTAAAAGAATGCAGTCGATACCCTTACCATTAAGCACAGCACTCAAAGAAGCCAGCAAGCACAATCCAGGCCTGCTCGTTTTTAATCACGGCATCGAAAGGGAGGCGCTTCGAGTGACACATGAGGGGCACCTCGCGACAACCCCCCATCCGGGGTTCCTGGGTGGTAAATTGACCCATCCCAAGGTAACCACCGATTTCTCAGAATCTCAGCTTGAACTCATCACTCCGGTGCATCAATCACCCGCAGCCGCCCTGGCTGAACTGGACGAGGTCCATCGATATATTTACTCAGGACTACAAGAGGAAAAACTTTGGTCCGCCAGTATGCCGTGTCTGCTCAGAGCTGATGGCGACATTCCCCTTGCCTATTATGGCGAGTCGAATCTGGGCCGGCTGAAAAAAGCCTATCGCAGTGGCCTGGGATACCGCTATGGTCGTGGCATGCAAACCATCTGTGCGGTGCATTACAACTTTTCTTTCCCGGACAGTTTCCTGGAGTGGTTGCGCACTGCCGAGCAGTCAACTGAGACTATCGCTGAGTTTCGTAACCGGCGGTATTTCGACCTGATGCGCAATTTCAGACGCTACTCATGGTTGCTGACTTACTTGTTCGGCGCATCGCCTGCAGTCTGCAATTCCTTTCTAAAGGGTAAGCAACATTCATTATTGCCATTTGATGGAGCTACTGCGTTTTTGCCAAATGCCACTTCTCTTAGAAGTGGCAACCTGGGTTACCAAAGCAACACCCAGGCGGAGAACCTGAACATCTGTTACAACGGCCTTGAAAACTACGTTGCAACACTGGCCAATGCGATCGCTACCGAACATGCACCGTATAAAGATATCGGCCTACTGGTCAATCGCGAGTACCGACAGATCAACACCAACATCCTGCAGTCCGAGGCAGAGTTCTATTCATCCATCAGGGCCAAACGAGTACCAGATAAAGGGGAGAATTTTCTCGCCTGCCTGCTGGAGCGGGGAGTCCAATACATCGAAGTACGGTTACTGGACGTCAATCCGTACCTTCCGCTTGGCATTGACGAGCAACAAATTAAGTTTCTAGATTCATTCCTCCTATTTTGCTTATTATCCGAAAGCCCGGGACACGACGATCAACTCTGTCGTGAAGTCACCGAAAATAGCGCCGCTACAGTTTACGAGGGACGTGACAACGAACTCGTACTCAGTGATCAGGGCCGCAAAGTTTCGCTGCGCGAATGGGGTAGTGCGCTCCTGACAAACATTGCAGAGTCTGCAGCGCTTTTAGATACAGGCACCGCTTCTTCCTATCAAGAAAGCGTTACAGTGCAACTTGATCGCCTGCAAAATTCAACTCTCACTCCAAGCGGTTCAATCCTGCACGATATGGAAACTGATCAGATTTCTTTCTCCAGATTCGCAATGGAAAAAACGCTGGAACATGAGCGTTATTTCAAGTCTCAGCCATTTACACCTGCCTTAAAAGACAAGTACGAAGTACTCGCGAAGAAGTCTATCGAAGACCAAGCGGCCATTGAGGTCTCAGATACACTGACTTTCGACGAATATCTTCTGAAGATCGCCGAGGAATATAAACCCCTCGCGGTTGGCAGTTGAACTACCTGGCACACTTCGCTCTGGCAGGCCCAGAAACCGGCTTGTTGGTCGGCGGTTTCCTGGGAGACTATATTAAGGGGCGCCTGGAAAATCGTTTCAGCCCTGAAATCGAACGAGGGATTCGCCTCCATCGCGCGATCGACCAATATACTGATTCACATCCGGTAGTAAGAAACAGTTACAAACGATTTGACCCAAAATTCCGCCGATACGCTGGCATCATCACGGATATCGCTTTTGATCACTTGTTGGCACAGAACTGGCGTCGATATTACAGCGAGCCACTTGAATCTTATTCCGCTAGCACCCTTGAGAAATTGTTGGCTCACAAAGACGTGTTGACCGATGCTGCATTCCAGAGCGCATCGCGAATGCAGGAACACAATTCATTGGCCCACTATGACCAGTTGGAATTCCTGGAACGATCTCTGGCGTATCTCTCAGGGCGGCTAAAACACGCAAACCCTCTCATCGAGGCCTATAAACATTGTGAGGAACAACTCCCCGGTCTTCAGCAGGACCTATCAGTTTTTTACCCTGGACTGATGGAATTTTGTGATGAATGGAAACAACTTCATTAAACAAGGGACCCGCTGATTGAGAGGGCTTGGGGGGGGACAAGGCGAACCCGCTCGGAGTAACATCACTAATTCGCTTTATATTCCTGACTTTATAAACACGCGTTCAACACAGGCGTCGCAGGGAAAAGCTTTAACCAGGGATCGACTATCGCCGTCATAAACGATCCAACCGCACTAACTAGCAAGGAATAAGGAACAGATGTCTGATTACATACCGAATGCCAGGAACCTGAATTGGATAATCGGTTTTGGCTGCATGTTTCTCATGGGAGCCGCGCTCTACATGGAGCACATGATGCACTTGGAGCCCTGCCCGCTCTGTATATTCCAGCGAGTGGCCGTAATCGCAACCGGACTGGTCGCGATCGCAGCTGCCCTGCACAACCCAGCCCAGTTAGGTGTCAAGGTCTACGGCCTGCTAGTAGTGTTGGCTTCTACGGTTGGTGGTGCACTTGCAACCCGGCAAATCTATCTTCAAAGCCTGCCGGAAGATCAGGTACCTTCTTGCGGACCTGGGCTCGATTATCTGCTAGACGTGTTTCCCATGCAGGAAGTGATTCAAATGGTTCTGGTCGGTGATGGCAGTTGCGCCGAAGTCGTTTGGACGTTTCTTGGCGTGAGCATTCCCGGCTGGACTCTGGTCGGGTTTATTGGCCTGGTCACGCTGGGCCTATTCCAGGCTTTCAGGAAGAATCCGCACCAGTAATGCTCACTAGTGTTGCTGGGCAGACAGGGAATCCAGGGCTTCTTTCTTTTGGTCGATTGTCTGCTGAAATTGCTCAATGGTTGCCTTCATTTTCTGAAATTGTTCCGGTTCCGGCATACCTGATGGAACACCCATTGATTCTGAATCGGCTGATTCTCCCGCATCTGACCGTGGCACTGGCGGTACATAGGCTTCTATCAAATTCACATCCGAGATTTCTACTTCCTCAGCAATCTCCAAATTAGGCGGCGCATTTGAAAAATGCCATTGCTCCTCGTCGTCCTGCCACTTATAGACCAGCGTCGTCGGCTGCTCTTGCACGGGGGGGGGCATTTTGACGCCACTGGTTAAATTCCCCACCAGACCTTTTAACTGAACAGGTACGTCTATCTTCCAGTCATCAAGGGTCATTAATGGCTCGCCGTTGGACCCTTTTATAAAAAGAGGGGCAATGCATGCGATAATCACTACTCCAACCATCAATTTAATCAAAACATTTCTCCGAACAAGCGCGTCCAAAACAGGCTCAATATAACCGTAACCCTATGTTAACGCTAACCAATGTATCCCTACGGCGAGGCCCAGACCCTCTATTTACAGCCGCCAGTTTCACCATCCATCGCGGTAACAAAGCGGGGCTGATTGGCGCAAATGGCAGTGGTAAATCCAGCCTTTTCGAGGCCATTCTCGGGACTCTGGAATCTGATGTTGGTCAGATCGACTTACCAGCCGAAACCCGTATCTCGCATATGGCGCAGGAGGTCATGGGTAGTACTCAACCCGCGATCGATTATGTGCTTTCGGGTGACCGGCGCTTTGTAGAGATCACAGCGCAACTTGCTCAGGCCGAGCGCGACGAGACTTTTGAAAAAATTGCAGATCTACATGAACAATTGGACACCATTGACGGATACACGGCCCGCGCACGCGCAGAACAACTGATGGTCGGTCTTGGTTTTTCAGAATTGGAGTTTACACAGCCACTTTCCAGTTTTTCAGGGGGGTGGCGAATTCGCCTGAATCTTGCGCAAACCCTAATGACCCCTTCCGACCTGTTGTTACTTGACGAACCGACGAACCACCTCGACCTTGATGCCATCCTCTGGCTATCCGACTGGATCAAGAATTTCCAGGGAACCCTGTTACTCATATCACATGACCGGGAGTTCCTCGATGAATGCGTCAACCACATCGTCTACCTTCACCACCAGACAATTGAACTGTTTACGGGCAACTATTCCGCCTTTGAAAAGATCAAGGCAGCCCGCCTCGCGCTGCAGCAAAGCAGCTATGAGAAACAACAGCGCGAGATCGCACATATGCAGGATTTCGTCAGGCGATTTCGGGCAAAAGCCACTAAAGCAAGACAGGCACAAAGTCGAATCAAAGCGCTGGAACGATTGGAACTGATTGCTCCGGCTCATATCGACTCACCCTTCTCATTTGAGATAACTGCACAGGAAAAAGCATCGACGCCATTGCTCAGCCTGGTAGATGCCAACCTTGGATACGAGAGCGCGGTTCTGAAGGATGTCAATCTTAGCTTCTTACCCGGTGATCGATACGGATTGCTTGGGGCTAATGGGGCAGGAAAGAGTACGTTGATCAAGACATTGAACATGGAACTGCCGCTATTGACTGGTTTCGAGACCGAGGGAGCTAACCTCAACACTGCCTACTTCTCACAGCATCAGCTTGATGAACTGGATCTTTCCAGCAGCGCAGTGCTACACATGTTTGATCTTGGAAGGAAACTTGGGACAGTTCCCGGCGAGCAGGAGGCGCGAAATTTCCTCGGTGGATTTAACTTCCACGGAGACAAGGTACTGGAGCCAGTAGGGACCTTTTCCGGTGGCGAGAAAGCCCGGCTTGCGCTTGCGTTAATTGCCTGGACCCGTCCCAACCTCCTACTCATGGATGAACCCACCAACCATCTTGATATTGAAATGCGCCAGGCACTGACCGTTGCATTACAGGCTTTCGCCGGCGCTTTGATCCTTGTATCACACGACCGGCACCTCATGGCAAACGCGGTGGATCAATTTCTCTTGGTTGAAAACGGTCGCGTTAGCGTCTTTCCAGGAGACCTCGAGGACTACCGAACCCGACTGTTACCCGGCAAGGAAAAAGATGCACCACCTACAGATCGGGCAGCTAAAACAGTATCGCCAACAACAGCCAAGAGGCCAGGTAAAGAGATCCGGCAACTAAAAACACGCCTGAACACAATTGATAACAGGATGGAGCGGCTACAGCGAAAACTCGGAGAAGTAGAGCAACAGCTATCTGATCCAGCTATCTACCAAAGTCGTGACGGCCACGCAAAACAAGAAGTAGACCTCCAATCACTCCTCCGAGACCAAGCAGAACTCAAAGAGCAATTAGAGGCTATGGAGGGCGAGTGGCTCGAAGTCAGTACCGAACTGGAATCTATCTAAGGAACTTCCGATTAAAGCCTTTTCATCAGTTCTACTGTACCTGAGCATTCTTATTTGGGTCCGCTTCACCTTCAACAATACTTCTCCCTAGCGCCGGGAACACTGGGATGTCCTTGTCGTCAGGCGCTGGCATGAATTGCTTTCTCGCTAACGCCGCTTCGATATAGGGTGCCAGTTCCTCGCTCTTCTTCGCTTCCCGCTCAGCTTCTCTTGCCTTGAATTCAGGCATTACCTCACTGGCGAAGAGTTCCAGTGACTCGCAGATATGTTCGTGCTTATTCATACCAGCCTGCTGAATAAACGTGACCTGATCCACACCAACTTCCTCGAATTTTTTAAGGTGCCCTCTCATGTCATCTGGCGTTCCGATTCCTCCCCTGGCACCGGTGAGAGATTCCGCGGCGTCCACAGGCATCTGCGCAAGCTGTTCTTCACGAGCTCCCTTGAACTGTTTAAAGAGGTCAGTTCTCCCCGGTTTGTGCTCACCAAAGCCGTACAAAGCGCCAAGCGCATACCCGAAGAACTCAAACCCTTCCAGTCCGCGGCTAATCGCCTCTTCTCTGTCCTGATGCAGGGAAAAACTCGTCACCATCGCGATATTAGCATTCACCGTGTGCCCAATCGGCACACACTCATCGCTTTTGATAATGCTGTAGTACTCATCAACCCAGTGTTGGGCCTCCAATGGATCAACAAAAGCGAAGGTCAGCGCGCCTATTCCCAACCTCGCAGCCATTTTGATAGTTTCCCTGTTTGAGCAGGCAACCCAGAGAGGTGGATGGGGCCTTTGGGCGGGTTTAGGGACAATGTTTCGGCACGGCATACTGAAGTACTTGCCGTCAAACCCCGGATAAGGATCCATTGCCAGCATGTTGCAGATTTGCTCAACCGCTTCGAGGTACTGCTCACGTTTTGATTCAACAGGAATATCAAAACCACCAAGCTCCAAAATCGCCGATGACTCACCAGTGCCAAACTCAACTCGGCCATTGGAAACCAGATCCAGTGTAGCAATACATTCTGCCGTTCGGGCTGGATGATTGTAGTTAGTGATTACCTGCCTGATACCATGGCCAAGGCGAATATTTTTTGTTCGCTGTGACGCTGCGGCCAGGAATATCTCTGGCGAAGACGAGTGTGAATACTCTTCTAAAAAGTGGTGTTCAACTTCCCAGGCATAGTCAATGCCAAGCTTGTCCGCTAGCTCTACCTGGTCCAACGCATCCTGGAATAATTGTTGTTCCAGACCCTCTGTCCAGGGCTTTGGTAACTGGTGTTCATAGAAAATTCCAAATTTCATGTTTACTCTCCCTTAAGCCACAATCGCTTCGAATTGTTCAAATAATGACTGGCCGCCTTTGAGTGCAAGTACAGTTTCCTTGAGCGCCGCGATACTAACTGGTCGTTGAGCCTCGTGCATTTCAACCGCATGCCAATGCACCATTTTCTCCCAAACCGGATCCAGGATTTCAGCACCGGATATCTCAGAGCCATCGACCGCTTTGATTGTAAAGCTTCTGAACTCTGATATTGCCGCGCGCAGCCACGCCACGTGCACAGATTCGTCAAGTCGAATTCGGTTTATCAACTCAACCGCGTGATCAGCCTCCTTCGGTTTGTCGATGAAAGTTTCAGCCGATGCTATGACACGTTCATAAAAATCAAATGCTCGCTCTGCCCTGACTTCTATCATCAGTAAATTCATAAGGAATGAGATCAGCATCTCGTGTTCAGCAGGAAGCGCAAGCATTTCTCGTTCAGCTTTCTCACGGCCAATGCTCGCCGGCGCCTCCGGGACCGGGTATTTATCTTTCCCAAAAACAAGATCCCGCGCCGCAAACCACATCGTGTCGTGACCGCCAATACCGGAATCAGGCACACCGCCTTCATCCCAACCGTGGGTTGTGAGAAGCCCTTTGTTCATATGTGCCAGCGCCGTTGCGGAAATGTCTTCAACAATGATCGATTGAAAATCAGGAGCCTGAACCTCCGCTAGCGCTTTGCCACGCGCCTCTATCAACCCCGTAATGGTGAGCGAATCCCAAAACGATTGTTCAACGCCATGTTTTAACAACAGAACCTGTTGCGGGACATTGGGAAAGTTAGGTTCAGTCAACAACTTGGTAGATGCTTCGACGATAGGAACGCCACGATCATCAAGCTGTTTGTGCCAGTTGTTGATGGCTTCCCATCGATGCCTCGTGCGCGGTGATAGGTAGCGGCCGTCCGGATCGAAGCCGCCATGAAGCTTCTGGCCGCATTCTACATGTAGGGTTTGATAGTCGTGTTCAGCTTCTATTTCCTGCTTGCTGTATTCCAAGTTGCTCATTACAACCTCCCGTTATCGATTGCCTAATCCCCGGTCAATAAACATGCTCAGGTCTTCAATCATTTTCTCTCTGTCCAGGTCTCTTCTGCTGGCATAGATCATCGCGTGACGCAGCAAACCACAGAGCCCGTGGCTGATTAGCTCAAAGTCAAATTCGTCTTGTTGGTCACCTGCTGAATCAGTCGACCGGTCGTTCCTGACCGTAACGCTCACCAGATGACCCAGCCGGTCATACATTCTCCAGGCATTGTCATCCCTTGGCGCGATAAACACTGGGTCAAGAAATGCAGCCTGCAACAATCCGGGATGTTCCGCACCAAAGTCCACTACTGCGCCGCATGTCACTCGCCACCTTGCTCGGGATCCACTGATTTCCTGAAGTCGATCACTCATCACTTCTAGTAATTCATTCTGCGCCTGCTCCGCAAAATCAAGGAACGCCTGCTGCTTGTCAGCGAAATGCAGGTAAAAGGTGCCATTAGCGACGCCGGCTAGGCGCGCAACATCCTGCGGTCTTGTCTCGTGGTATCCGAGTTCAACAAATAATTCACGGGCGGCCAGCCTCAGCCGGTCTAGCGTCGCGACTTTCAACGCAGGCTCTTTATCCGTATTCATTTTTTTAACCGGGATGGATGGCATCACAATGACAATTTGTCAGCAAGCGATGAGTGTAAACTGGTACTGACAATTTGTCATATCTCCCTGACTTTATAGGTATACTTCGCGCCAAAGGAGCATGACCGACACTTGGAAACAAACCAGAGACCGAGATGACTAACCCAAAAAGATCTTTCCCAGACACCAGAATGCGACGTCTGAGGACGCATGACTGGTCTCGCCGTCTAACCCAGGAAAACCAGCTGACCGCGTCTGACCTGATTTATCCCGTGTTTGTAAAGCCAGGAGACAATAGCCGTGAGGCCGTACCCAGCATGCCTGGAGTAGACCGACTGACAATAGATCTACTGGTCCAGGAGGCCCAGGAAGTGGAAGCACTCGGCATCCCGGTCATCGCGCTATTTCCCGTGGTACCACAAACCGAGAAGTCGCTAAACGGGGAGGAAGCCTATAACCCGGATGGGTTGGCACAAAATGCGGTAAGAGCAATCAAGGCGGCCTGCCCCAATCTGGGGGTGATGACGGATGTCGCCCTGGACCCATTTACCAGTCACGGACAAGATGGCATCCTCAACGAGCATGGCTACATAGACAATGACATCACCCTGGATACGCTGGTCAAACAGGCTGCATCCCACGCAAAAGCCGGCGTCGATATTATCGCACCTTCCGACATGATGGATGGCCGGATCGGCGCTATC
This sequence comes from Gammaproteobacteria bacterium, assembly GCA_018645845.1. GTDB lineage: Bacteria > Pseudomonadota > Gammaproteobacteria > Pseudomonadales > Azotimanducaceae > UBA9659. The sequence continues at coordinate 9,010 of JABGVY010000073.1, forward strand.
AGACGCACCCTCGAAGCCTCGGGATTTATTACGACCAAAATCATGGCTTATTCGGCAAAATATGCCTCCGCTTACTACGGTCCTTTTCGAGATGCGGTTGGCTCTGGCAGTAATCTTGGCAAGAGCGACAAGATGACCTACCAGATGAATCCAGCCAACAGCGATGAAGCACTGCACGAAGTGGCACTGGATATTGAAGAGGGCGCCGACATGGTCATGGTCAAACCAGGTATGCCTTACCTTGACATCGTACGACAGGTGAAGGACACCTTTAACATGCCAACCATGGTCTACCAGGTGAGCGGCGAGTACGCGATGCAGATGGCCGCTATTGAAAAAGGCTGGTTATCAGAGGCTGTTATCAATGAGTCTCTGCTGGGGATGAAGCGGGCAGGGGCAGACGCCGTACTGACGTACTTTGCCAAAAGAGTCGCGCGAGAATTGCAGAACTAACTTTCTATGGTGATGCACCAACCTAAGTAGGCGACTATAAAGATCGGACCCCGACGTTACTTGGCTCAACTAGTGGGACCAGCCATAGATTTCGGTTTACCGGTCTCTAGCTGAGCGACATAGATTACGTCACAGCGATTTCGCATACATTATTCGTTGTGAATTCACGGTTGGCAGCTTAGGATTAACTCCTCTAACTACTCACACTTTTTTTCGGAGATAGCAACAATGACGGATATCCAACATGTGTCTGACGAGTCCTTTGACTCGGACGTTTTAAATTCAGGCGTGCCTGTCCTTGTGGACTACTGGGCAGAGTGGTGTGGTCCCTGCAAGGTGATCGCTCCCGTGTTGGAAGAAATTGCATCCGAATACGATGGCAAAATAAAAGTCTGCAAGCTGGATATTGATGCTAACGAGGCAACTCCACCTAAGTACGGCATTCGCGGAATTCCAACTCTGATGTTGTTCAAAAACGGCAACGTAGAAGCAACTAAGGTTGGCGCGTTGTCCAAATCACAACTAACTGCCTTTCTCGACAGCAACATTTAAGAGCATTTATTCTGGCTTATTCTGCACATCACTGGTGGTGATATGCCGCCGGTGGGTGCTCCCAAAGCAGTACGACCGTTAAAAAGTAGTTGACTTGTCCTTGAAAACGTATCATTTTACCCGTTCTGGTACGTGACACTTATAGCAGCACCGCAAAAAGAACCGCAAAAAGAACCGCAAAAAAACAATAATACAAATTTGAACGCGCCTTTAATTAGCGCAACAGACATTGCTGACTCTGCTCACTTCCCCCCAAACAAATTCAAAATCTGACAACTTAATACTTTCAAAAAACAACTTTAGCTAAACCAAGTTTTCATCGACGCGATCGCGTCATCTTTAACAAATAAGTGAATTTATGAATCTAAGTGATCTGAAAACCAAACCCATCCCAGAACTTCTCAAAATTGCCCACGAAATGGGCATGGATAATCTGGGGAGATCCCGAAAACAGGAAATTATCGCGAACGTCCTTCGCAAGCACGCGAAAGGCGGCGAAGCCATTTACGGTGATGGCACCCTGGAAATTCTTCAGGATGGATTCGGTTTCCTTCGGTCACCCGATAGCTCATATCTGGCGGGTCCCGACGACATTTATGTGTCACCCAGCCAAATTCGCCGTTTCAACCTGCGAACTGGTGATACTGTTTCCGGGAAAATTCGCCCACCGAAAGACAGTGAACGCTATTTTGCGCTCCTGAAAGTAGACCAGATTAACTTTACCGATCCTGGTGAAAGTAAGAACAAGATTCTGTTTGAAAACCTCACACCACTTTTCCCAGATCGACCTTTATTACTGGAAGCAGGTAACGGCAGCACAGAAGACCTGACCTCCCGAATTATCGATCTGACTGCACCTATCGGCAAAGGACAGCGCGGTTTAATCGTCTCTCCTCCGAAAGCTGGTAAGACGTTGATTCTGCAGAACATTGCCCAGTCAATCGCTCGAAATAACCCTGAAAGTCAGTTGATCGTCCTGCTGATTGACGAACGACCGGAAGAAGTAACGGAAATGCAACGATCCGTGCGCGGCGAGGTAGTCGCCAGCACTTTTGATGAACCACCGTCACGTCACGTTCAAGTCAGTGAGATGGTAATAGAAAAAGCAAAACGTCTGGTTGAGCACAAGATAGACGTCATTATTCTGCTCGACTCGATCACACGACTCGCTCGAGCCTACAACACAGTAATTCCGGCCTCAGGGAAAGTCCTGACCGGTGGCGTTGACGCTCATGCACTTGAACGACCCAAGCGTTTCTTTGGCGCAGCACGCAATATTGAAGAAGGTGGAAGCCTTACCATCATCGCTACCTGTCTGATTGACACGGGATCCAAGATGGACGAAGTGATATACGAAGAATTTAAAGGTACGGGTAACCATGAACTGCACCTTGAAAGGAAAATTGCAGAGAAACGGGTTTATCCTGCCATCAACATTCGTCGTTCTGGTACTCGTCGTGAAGACCTGTTGATGTCCGAGGATGAACTTCAAAAAGTTTGGATCCTCAGAAAGATCTTGCACGAAATGGATGACCTGGCTGCAATCGAATTCCTGCTGGAGCGCATGAAGAAGACCAAGTCCAACGAAGAATTCTTCGCGTCGATGAAACGAAAATAAATGTCGGCAAATAGCGTTACCTGCTCAATCAACTCAATTGAATATTACAACCAGGACACTAGACGCATCCTGCTGGACGTTCCCGCCGAAAATAATATTAGCTTTCGCGCCGGGCAGTACCTGCAGATGGTACTGCCACACAAAAAGTGTCCATTTTCGATTGCGAACTCGCCGCGCCTGGAGAATCAAATAGAACTTCACATCCGCCCAACACCGGACTCTGAAGACTCGACGGCAATCGAAGAACTACTGGATAACGCACGGGAAATTGAAATTGAAGCCCCCCTGGGTGATTGCTTCATGACAAGTCCACCAGACAACACATTAATTCTGGTTGCCGCAAGTACCGGTATTACTCAGATGAAAAGTATCATCGAGTTTCTGGAGCCCGATGGCTTCAAACACCCGGTGCACTTGTATTGGGGCGTCGTTTGCGACCAGGATCTTTATCTCGCGTCACTATGCGAGTCCTGGGAATCCAAACACAGCAACTTTCACTTTGTGCCTGTCGTCAGCGAACCTGACACCTCGCCTAACTGGGTAGGCCGAACTGGTCTTGTAGGCCTGGAGGCATTAAACGATTTCGAAGATGTCTCTGATGTAACAGTCTACGTATCCGGTGGGCCGGGGATGGTCTACGCAACTCTGGACGCCTTTGTTGAACGCGGCATGCCCCAAGCAGGCATGCATTCGGACATTTTTTCCTTCGCCCCGCGCCCGAAAAACTAGTCCGAGGACAGCGCGAGCTTCAAATGCTGTGCGCTGGATTCGAATTCTCCATTGTGCGCAAGTAACAAACCCAGCTTTTCATGGCTTTTATAGGAACCCTCTAATTCGACTGATCGACTAAACGATTCTCGCGCCATATTAGGTTCGTTAGACAGCTCATACAAACAACCCAGGCAATAGTGAAGTGCCGGGTCTTCCTCATGGAGTTTTAACCAACCTTCAGCAGCTTTGAGTCGGGCCTTAAGCGTGTCGAAATCGGCATCACCGTAGAGTGAAACGAAACCGGAATCCCAGGACCTCTTAATGGCAGCGCGTAAAAGCGGCTCGGCATGTGCTTTGTAGCTGAGGCTTTTTGCATACTGTGACAGCACCTCGCGGGAATTGCGGGCACTGGCCCCAAGAGACTTAAATAATGCATTGAGTTCGGTATCGTTTCCAGCTTCAGCTTTTAGGCCGATCAGTGCGATCTCATTTTCGAAGGGCTCGGTATCCAAAAGCTTTCTTAATCCAGGCAATGCCACCATTGAAGCACGCCAGTCACCACTCATCTTGAGCGCCTGGAGCTTTAGCTCAGCGGCATAGCCGTTCAACTTGATTGAATCCAGCGCGATTAGTGCAGCAGCAGGATCTTTGCGTCTAAGTGCAAGTTCCGCCGAAAGAACAATCGCTGCACGAGACAGCGATGGATCAGTCTCAACCGCCCGACGAAGATAGGTTTCACGCGCCTGGTGGTCTCCCTGGTTATTCGCAGCCTTTGCCGCCGAAAGAAAGTTTATTCCCCTCGCATCGCTATCTTCACCCGCACCATCCAGGAACTTGCGTGCCCTGTCGAACTCGCCTTCGGTTAACAATCTCAATCCTTTTTGGGTCAGCCTGATCGTCCGGGCTTCCTTTCTTGCTTCACGCCATTCTCTGACGACCCCACTACCAAACCTCACTAGGTTGACTGATCGAAACAGTATGTACGCAGCAAGAAAAAGACCAAGAAACAGGCCAACGAGCACCCAAAGGCTTGTCTGCAAGGAGTACCCTTCATACGCTACAAGAACATAGCCAGGGTCTCTTGCGATTAGGGTGCCCAGATAGCCTGCTACCGCTATGATCACCAACAGGAAAAGCAATCCACGTTTCATTCTTGCTTTGCCTCCTTGAACCCAGCCAATTGAGATCGAGCGGCCTTCAAGGAACCAGCTATATTCGGCAATTCAACTGACACCTGGGAAACAGACAATCGGGTGATTGATTTCAGCATGGCAACGGTGCCAGGGTTTTCGGCGTCAAAAGAATCGGAGACCCAAACCTGCGCCTCTCCAAGCGCACTCTGGAATACTCCCTGATTACCTTCCAGCAGCGCCATCTGCGCAATCTGCAGCTTCAATACAAGATTCTGCCTGAGGAAATATTCTTCTTTTGGCGGCAGGATCCGCTTGATTTCAACTTGGTCTCGACGAAAGTCCACGAGGTTCGCGAGTTTGATCCCCGCATCCCGGATGAGTCCCAAAAACTGAGCGAGGTAACCTGCTGCTTCAGTGTTTGGGTCAGTCACGGAACTGGGCGCCTGGTAAGTCGGTAGAGTTCGATGGAGCAATGGGACCTGCGAGACAAGGGCAGAAAGCTCAAGATAAACTCCTTGAATGTCTGGCGAGCCCACTGCCTTCAATGCAGCTATATCGCGCGCAAGCGCCTCACGTAATCCATGTGCCGTAAGTCCATCGGTTTCTCGAATGATTTCGTCAGCAGACCGCAACAACTGCAGCGCTGAATTCGCATCCTGCTCCATCAGTACCCGCTGGTTTGCCATCCTGACGAGGTATTCGACCTCCGCGTACACCCAGTCCTGTGAACTGGTGCCCATCCGACTTTGAATTGCAGCGAGCGACTCTGCAACACCAGCCTGAAACTGCTGCATCTGCTCTTCATCAGTTACGATTTGCGCATTCATCTCAGCATTCTTCGCCGTCATCCGGCGTTCAACATTACGCAGCTCATTACCAAGGGTCTCAACACCGGCTTCAATTTGAGCAACACGCGCCGGTATCGGGTCAACCTGTGTACTTGCGTACTTCTCTTTGTAGATCTCGTAAGCCGGCCAGGAAGCTATACCAATAGCAACAAGCGCGAGCAGAAGCGCGAGTACGCTGCCCATTCCAGCACCCGAAGACTTTTTTAGGGGCATCGCGGCTTTTTCCTGTCGGGATTCAATATGCTCAAAAGCCTGTTCAAGCTTTTCATCTACCTTTTCGTCTAAAGGGCCCGTTGTTTGGTCACTCATTGGCTTTACCAGATGTATTTATCACCTTAATCACCGCATCATACAACGCTTCATCCGAAGCTCCACCTGCATTCGTCACCCCCTGAAAAACATAAGTTCGAGCTATTCCCTCAAGGCGAGATGAAGGTACTACTGCGTGGTATTCATGCAAGCTCTCACCAGAAAGCGAAGTAAAATTCTCCAGAATTTCAGCGCTGGTCAGAATAACGATCGAGTCTGCTACCAGGTCAGAAAAGTCATGCTGGAGTAGTAGCCTACGGTACGTCTCCAGATAAGTGACGGATGCACCAGACTCGCCGAGGGATTGGCCAAGCAGTTCCCGGCCACCAACCCCGCGAACAATCAGGATTTGCTTACCCGCCACCTCCTGCAGACCCTCTAACGCCAATAGGCCTTCGCTCCCAGCCAGATCAGGGAACGAGGCAACCACACCAAACTGTTTAAGTGCTTCCGCTGTGCCTGGCCCGACTGACAACCATTCTAGGCTTATCGGCCATTGCGGCCAATAGTTTTCAAGGATGGGCAATCCAAAACGAACGCTGCTTTTACTGACGAAGATGATCTTGTCGTAATGATCAAGATTCAAAGCGATTCGTTTCATTTCCAGGTCTACCGGCTTTTCTACCAGTTCAATTAAGGGGCGAACGATAGGCGATAAACCATCGGCACGGAACAAATCCGCCAGGGATTTATTCGCTCCGGAAGGACGGGTAAGCAGTATAGTTTTCAAATGCATCGGTGCCCGACGATCGAGTTCAGTATTTAATGTTCCGCTATCAAATCTGCTGCACCCCTGGCTAACAAATTGTTACCCAGGCTCTCTGCAAGCGAGGCCGAGTCGTCAATCCGCCCAGTCACCTGCTCCCTGATCATCACGCTACCGCGCCGATCAGATATGAACGAGTTTAATACAAACTTACCTGCTGTGGGCTCGGCATAGACAGCTACTGGCAGATTACAGGTTGCACCTAGCAGTTGCGTTACTTTACGTTCCGCCGTGACGCAGATCCGGGTAAGGGAATGGTTAACCGATTCAACGAGCCCAGTTACCACAGGATCGTTCGAGCGGCTCTCTATACCAACAGCGCCTTGCCCTGCCGCAGGGATACAAATATCAGTGGCTATTGCTTCACGCACGCGATTAGCAAGTCCAAGCCTGGTTAGCCCCGCGACAGCCAGAATCACCGCATCATACTCACCGTCATCGAGTTTACGCAGTCGAGTATCAACGTTACCTCGGAGCTCGATAAACTCAAGCCCCGGATAGGCAACCTGCAACTGCCTGACGCGACGTAAACTGGAAGAACCGACCCTTGAACCCTCCGGCAAATCAGCGAGCGACCCAAACTTATTTGAAACAAACGCGTCCTGCGGGCTGGCTCGCTCGACGATCGACGTAATCGCCAACCCCCGGGGTAGTTCACCCGGCACATCTTTCATGGAGTGAACCGCAATATCAGCAGAACCATCAAGCAGTGCAGTTTCAAGTTCTTTGACGAAGACCCCTTTGCCGCCCATCTGGCTTAGCGGGGACGATTTATTTCTGTCACCCAGCGTGGTCATGCCCACGATTTCACACCGTAGATCAGCATGCGTGGATTCAAGCAGGCTTTTGATGTGATTGGCCTGCCACAGCGCCAGTGCGCTTTGGCGTGTGGCGATTCGAAGTTTTTCCATGTTGTAGTTGTAACCGACGACTGTTCCAGCCGCCCACATTAATGAGTTCCAGATCATCAATCAACGACGAGGGCTCCCCGAAGTGCAGTTTGCGGATTCAACATACTAAATCAGTCAACAAAGAAAGGCGGCAAATGCCGCCTTTCCTGGTTCGGTTCACGTATTACAAAACTCGAACCAACTTGCGTAGGCCGGAAACATGCCTTCTGCTGACATCCAATCGCTCTTCAACATCGCGCATCCTCACCTGGTAGTGCCCGCAAGGCCGTCTCTCCAGCCCCTCTAGGTGCTCCATCATTACCAGCGCGTTACGGTGAATCCGGACTACCCGATCACCAAACTCTTCTTCAAGATCGCGAAGGGTGTCGTCGATCAGGACCTCACCACCGCCATAACGCACTGTGACGTATTTATGATCTGCCTGGAAAAACTTCACATCCGCCAGTGGAATCAATTCGATGCCCCGCCACGTCCTGGCACTGATATGCGTTCTCGAGCGGGCATGGGGTGTTTCGTCTTTTCCTATGATCGCTTCCATCTGGACCTTGTTAACGGCAGACGCCTTGCCCAGCGCGTCGGTAAGCGCTTCACGACGAACGGGTTTCATCAGATACCCTGAGGCATTGACGTTAAACGCTTCTATCGCATGTTCATCAAAAGCAGTACAGAATATCACCGCCGGCGGCGTCGCCAGCGTTGCAAGCTGTTTGCCCGCTTCCATTCCGTCCATGCCAGGCATACGGATATCCAGCAACACAACATCCGGTTCCAGCTTAATCGCCTGCCTGACTGCGTCGTCACCGGATGCTGCAATTCCTGAGACTTCATGGTCGTCAAGAATTTCTACCATTCTCACCAGCCTTTCTCTTGCTAGCTTCTCATCGTCAACCACCAATACTTTCATGGGCATGACCTCTTTATGCTAATTCACCGACATTGCAGTCGTATTTAGGGGCTATATTTAGGACAGATACTTCAAATCGAAGTGCGATACCCTGTCATGAAGCCCAAATTACGTCCTTTCCCACAAAAAAAATGCTAAGTAGCTCACATTTTGGGGATAAAAGTCGTTTTTTTCAGCTTTTGAACGGATAAATCAGGCGAACTGTAAAAAGACCCTCGGATATTTCGGTCGTCAGACGCGCTTCAGGCCCATAGAGCGCGGTCATTCGGTTGCGAATGTTGTCGATAGCCATCCTGTTACCCTGTTCATGCTCATAAGGAGTGTCTGACATCGGATTGGTAATTTCAATCTGGACTTGAGGCCCATCCAGCTCAACCGATACGATGATAGTTCCGCCTTCTGGGAGAGGTTGGATGCCATGATAGATCGAATTTTCAAGCAACGGCTGCAACGTCAGTAGAGGAATCCTTATCGCTCCGGTATCAACGTTCACATCCCATTGCACCGTCAGGCGATCATCGAGGCGCAGGCTCTCGATGTGAACATATTTTTCACAGAGGTCCAGTTCTTGCGCCAGAGTAACCGGCTCACTTGTAGAATCATTCAGACTTGCCCGGAACAAACTCGACAGATCTTCTACAACTTCTTCAGCGAGCTCCGGGTCAATACTGATCAGGCTGGCAATAATATTCATGCTGTTAAACAAAAAGTGTGGCCTGATTCTGGATTGCAGGGACTGGATGCGAGAAGCCAGTTCGGCCTGTTCTCTTGACCTCAATTGATGGGACAGAAAAAAGTACCTGAAAGCCATCCCGGTCATGATCATGGCGATAAGTAGGTTGCGCACAATTCGTCCCCACCCCGATTCTGTCACCGAACCCATACCTTCAAGCACCATCTCAGCGCCCAGGCTAAATAACAATGTCAGTAACAAAATCAGACCGTAGGCAACGATGGTTGCCTTCGGAACTGACATCCCCATTAACCATGGTCTAATGTTACAAAGGAGCGCCGCGGAAACCAGTACAACCCATTGAATAAACAACGAGGCAAGTCCAAGTGCGACCCAATCAAAATCAAACAGGTTGGAAGAGAAAAGTACCTGAACAAAGGCAAGCAGTTCAGACACCAGCACTAGAAAGAGAATGCTTTGAGCCTGGCACAGGTCAGGCAGAAAGAAATCTGTTCCCGGGCCCGATGCCTTCGAATCGTTGTTTGCGTTCATTTTTCTCTACCGCTCATGCTGTTCAACACCAATGCTGCTCATGGCTGTTTAACGCTCATGGCTGTAATTATGCCTGTAGTTGGAACCTTACTGCTATAATCGCAGTTCTCAACCGATCGGGTCGGCTCGTTGACTGATAAAAATACAAAACTCTGGGATGGCAGGTTTGCCGAGGCTACGGATGCCTTCGTGGAATCATTTACTGCCTCTATCGAATTTGATCATGTGTTGGCACTTTATGACATAGAGGGCTCAATTGCGCACGCAACCATGTTGCAGTCTGTTGGCATCATTACTAACAACGAGTTAAGCGCGATGGTCGAAGGACTTAATGACATCGCAGCCGACATCAAACAGGGCACGATGCAATGGTCTATCGGTCTTGAAGATGTCCACATGAATATTGAAAGCACCCTGACCGACAGGATCGGCGAGGTTGGCAAGAAACTGCACACTGGCCGCTCCAGAAATGACCAGGTTGCAACAGATATCAGACTGTACCTGCGTGACGCTATCGACAACATTCTGCAAAAGGCACGGGACCTGCAACACGGGATTCTCGACCTGGCCACCAATGAGACGGAAACGATCATGCCAGGCCTGACTCATCTGCAGATTGCCCAGCCGATCTCATTTGCCCATCACCTGATGGCTTGGTTCGAGATGGTCGATCGCGATATCGAACGCATGCAGGACTGTCGAAAACGCGTAAACACCATGCCGCTCGGTTCCGCCGCGCTCGCTGGAACAACTTATCCGATTGATAGAACCATGACTGCAAACCTGCTTGGGTTCGACCACATCGCAGGCAACTCGCTGGATGCCGTCAGCGACCGGGATTTCGCGATAGAGTTCTGCGCTGTCTCGAGCATTTTATTAATGCATCTGTCGCGATGGGCAGAAGAGATGATTCTTTGGACTTCTCCCCAGTTTGGATTTATTTCTCTGCCGGATCGATTTTGTACCGGCTCATCGATCATGCCGCAGAAGAAGAACCCGGATGTGCCTGAACTTGTTAGAGGAAAGACGGGAAGGGTATTTGGCTCGCTCATATCCCTGCTCACCGTCATGAAAGGCCAACCTCTCGCTTATAACAAGGACAACCAGGAAGATAAGGAACCCCTATTTGATACGGTCAATACGGTACTGGATTGCCTGACAGCGTTCTCTGACATGATTCCTGCGATAGAACCACAGCGCGAACAAATGCGTCTTGCCACACTCAAAGGTTTTGCGACCGCAACTGATCTTGCTGATTACCTGGTCAAAAAGGGACTACCTTTCAGGGACGCTCACGATCTAGTTGGTCGACTGGTTGCCGTTGGCCTGGAACAGGACCTGGACCTGTCCGAGTTGTCTTTCGAGCAATTCACATCGATGTCGAGTCTGATTACGGAAGATGTGTTTGACGTATTGACGCTCGAAGGTTCTCTTTCGGCCAGAAACCATCATGGTGGCACCGCACCAGTGCAGGTTAAGTTGGCCATCGAGCAGGCACGATCAAGACTAGGCTGACTCTTCCAGGGAACTCCTGGTTAATCACTCCAACTTTGATCAGCTGTTCCCTAAAACAGCGATGCCCCTGCCTGCTCCATAAACACCCTGTTTAAAAGCTGTGCCAGGCTCTCGTTTGTATTGTCGCAGTGCCAGTCACCGGCTACTCTTTTCAGATGAAAACCCCCTGACTTTGCGGCAACCCAGATTTCGTGGCTCGCAATCTGTCGGCTTAGGATGATGCTGGAGCCACTATCCAGCGTGAATGACAGCACACCACCCGAAGCATCGATATCGACGTCAAGTTCGAGTTCATCCACACGATCTTCAATTCGGACGAATTCGTTATCTACGATTTCCTGAAACTCACTGTCATCCAAGGGAAAGGTTCCTCCATAGGTAATACGGGTTTAGTAATGACTCATTCGGATAGTTCTCGATTTTGCCGGGCTCAAGTATACTGCACCCCCCGAAGGTTTGATTAAAACGACATGCGTATTGCGACGCTGATGATAGTTCTTGTTCTACTGCCGGCTTGCGGCCAGAAAGCACCACTTTACCTGCCAAAGGATAAAGCGCCCGAGGTTTCATCCAGAGTGCAAGCAGGCAATGGTCTCGATGTAGCTGAGAATTCAAACCAATCCTTAACACAGCAGGAAAAATAGTCGTGTTACACCGCATCGAAGGCGATCTTCACATCGAACAAGTGTCGCTTCGAGAGATCGCCGAAACCCATGACACGCCCTGTTTCGTTTACTCAGAAGATGCCATTACGGCTGCCTATCGGGCCTTCCAAGATGCGTTCTCCATGCATCCACACCGAATCTGCTACGCCGTAAAAGCCAATTCGAACCTCGCCATTCTTCAGACATTAGCTGCTCTTGGGTCGGGTTTCGACATAGTTTCCGGCGGCGAGCTTGCGCGCGTCCTGAAAGCTGGTGGTGATCCAGGTTCTGTTGTTTTTTCAGGCGTTGGCAAGCAAGACTGGGAGATATTATTTGCACTGGAACAACGTATTAGCTGCTTCAACGTGGAGTCCGCTTCAGAGCTGCGCAGAATCGCTCGGCTCGCTGCTGCGACTGATGCTATTGCGCCGATTTCAATCCGGGTCAATCCCGACGTCGATCCCAATACTCACCCCTATATTTCCACCGGTTTAAAGGAAAACAAGTTTGGCGTCTCTGTTGAGGAGGCGATGACGCTATACCAGGAAGCAACAGGGCTCGACTCCCTCAAGGTTGTTGGTGTCGACTGTCATATTGGCGCCCAAATCACGGAGTTAACCCCCTTTCTTGATGCACTAACACGGGTACTTGCTCTGGTCGATGAACTTGAAGCGCGAGCCATTACATTGCAACACATAGATCTGGGAGGGGGCATCGGCGTTCAATACCAAGACGAGGTTCCCATAGAAATCGGAGCGTTCGCCAGTGCGATTGGGCAAGCCATGGGCGGTCGACCGCAGTCTCTGATGTTCGAGCCCGGGCGCATGATCGTCGCCAATGCCGGCGTATTACTGACCACAGTCAATACGCTGAAAGGTAACGACGAGAAAAACTTTGCGGTAGTCGATGCTGCGATGAACGATTTGATTCGCCCTGCGCTCTACAGCGCCTGGCAGAAGGTAACTCCGGTTACGCTCAAAGGTGACGACGCTAGCCCAGAAAAACACTGGGATATCGTCGGTCCAATCTGTGAGACAGGAGATTTCCTGGCCAAAAACCGAATGCTTTCCCTAGAGGAAGATGACCTATTGGCCATATTGTCAGCCGGCGCCTATGGATTTGTCATGAGTTCCAACTACAATTCCCGGCCCAGGTCCGCTGAAGTTCTGGTTTCGGGTGAAGAGCACTACTGCGTTCGCAAGCGGGAAACGATTGAGGACCTGTTCGCCCTGGAGTCAATGAAGCCCGTCTCTTAAGTTGCATTGCCGATTTGCCAGAGTAAATTAGAAAACATGCTACTACGATTCACCAAAATGCACGGACTTGGGAATGACTTCATGATGGTCGATCTCATCTCCCAGCCCATCGCGCTTAATCCTGAGCTGATCAAGGAGCTGTCCGATCGCCGGTTCGGCATTGGCTTCGACCAGTTACTGACTGTTCGACCACCCGCCAGGCCAGACAGCGATTTCCGCTACACCATCTATAACGCGGATGGCAGCGAAGCGGAACAATGCGGGAACGGCGCACGATGTTTTCTGCGCTTCGTCAGAGACGAGGGTCTCACCACTAAATCTACAATCAGGTTGGAAACCAGCAACGGCAATATAACGTGCAAGCTGGAAAAAGATGGCAACGTCACTGTGGATATGGGCAAACCGACCCTGCAACCCGGCAAGATTCCCTTCGTTGCAGAAAGCCCCCAGATCAACTATCAATTGTCTCTTGGGCCGGAATACGCTGATAATTTTTCGATATCGGCACTCAATGTGGGTAACCCACATGCCGTCATCACCGTACCTGCGGTGGACAGCGCACCGGTGCTGGAAGTAGGTCCGCTTGTTGAGCGCCACCCACGATTCCCAGAAGGTGTTAACGTAGGGTTTATGGAAGTCGTATCCAGAAAGAAGATAATGCTTCGGGTATTTGAACGAGGCGTTGGCGAAACCAAGGCTTGCGGTTCCGGGGCCTGCGCAGCTGTGGTAGCCGGAAGACTGCAAGGTGCACTGGACGATACTGTGGACGTGGAGCTGACAGGCGGCCATCTGAGCATCAGCTGGGGTGGCGACAATGGCACCATCAAGATGACCGGGCCCACATGCAAAGTTTATGAAGGCCGATTACAAATATGAGTACCGATATTCTATGAGCAAAGAACTGATCGATAAGGACGTCGCCGCCTATCTACTGGCAAATCCCGATTTTTTTGTCGACAGGGATCGACTATTACTAAAGATTCAGGTTCCTCATAAAAGCAAAGGCACTATTTCCCTGGTGGAGAAGCAACTGGATGTCATCCGAGATCGGCAGAAGAAGACCAGGAGGCAACTCAAGGAATTCGTTGAGAATGCAGAACGCAACAAGGAAATATTTGATAAAAGCCGCAAGCTGATTCTCAGCATGATGGACGCAAAACAAAGTTCTAAATTCTTCGCAGCGCTCGAAAAGGGACTCAAACGGGATTTCGGGTGCAAGGCAAATTCGCTGGTAGTTTTTGGAAAACCTAAGCAGATTAATCATTTCACTTCACGAATTCCGGCTGAATCCGCAAAAAAATACGTTGGTGCGCTGATGCAGAGCAAGGTGCCAAAGCTCGGAACGCTTCGACCCAGAGAACAGGATTTCCTGTTTCGGGACCAGAGCGAAAAAGTTAAGTCCGCCGCCGTTCTTACCATCCGCGACAAGAACAAACATCTTGGTATCTTGGCGATCGGTAGTAACGACACGGAATACTTCACACCAGACATGGACGCGCTCTTTATTAACTTCATTGCCGAGGCTCTGGGAAAACTCTTACCGCGACACTTGCCCCGGTAATTTATGAACGCGGATATTCAACTGCAACCGCTGATCTCAGCATTCATCGCTCATCTTTCGAATGAGCGCCAATTATCCCCACATACCCTTGATGGTTATCAGAGAGACTTAACGGCTCTGAAAAAGGATCTTGTTGGTCAGGGCATCGCGGATTGGCGTGAAGTAAGAGCACATCACCTTCTCACTTATATCGGTGCAGGAAAAAGGCAAGGGCGTTCGGGGAAGACCCTACAAAGACGTCTCTCCGCGAGTCGAACCTTCTTTAACTACCTGGCTCGAGAGGGCATCCGTTCGACAAACCCAGCGAAAGAATTTTCCGCTCCAAGATCAGACTCACGCTTGCCTGTCACCATAGATACCGACCAGGTGAGCCGACTACTCGAGATCGATACAACCGACTGGCACGCGCTACGCGACAGGGCCATATTGGAGCTATTTTATTCGTCCGGACTTCGTCTTGCTGAACTGGTCGGAAGCAATACGAATGACATCTCTTTTGATGACAATTCAATGAAGGTGCGAGGTAAGGGAAGCAAGGAGAGAGTACTTCCTATTGGCTCAAAAGCAATTACCGCTATCAAAACCTGGTTGAGAATTCGTGAACAGCTGCCAAAAGGCAAGCTTGAAGATGAATCGGCGCTCTTC
Organism: Gammaproteobacteria bacterium; assembly: GCA_018645845.1. Classification (GTDB taxonomy): domain Bacteria; phylum Pseudomonadota; class Gammaproteobacteria; order Pseudomonadales; family Azotimanducaceae; genus UBA9659. The sequence continues at coordinate 24,061 of JABGVY010000073.1, forward strand.
CTCAGCGAGCGAGGAAAACGGATAAGCCCCCGAAACGTTCAGGAGAGAGTCAAAAAGTGGTGCGTTCGCCTGGGTATCTCTGGTCGTATTCACCCTCACACACTCAGACACTCCTTTGCCAGCCATCTTTTAGAATCAAGTCAGGATCTTCGTGCGGTCCAGGAGTTACTGGGTCATGCCGATATCTCAACCACCCAGATTTATACTCACCTCGACTTCCAACACCTGGCTGATGTCTACGATAAAGCTCATCCCAGGTCTCAAAAGGTAACTGATAAATGATCCGAGTCATCGCCTTCGATCTGGACGACACGCTCTGGAACGTTGCTCCTGTTATTAAGCGAGCAGAATCAATCCTCGCGGACTGGCTCGAAAAAGAAGTCACCGGATACAGCTACGAACCATCAAAGCTAATGCCGATTCGCGAAAGGTTGCTTAGCGACGATCCCTCGCTGGGCCACAGACTCACAGCCTTCAGGCAACAACTCATTAAAGCATCCCTCGTAACCCATCTTGACGAGCAAAGCGCTGCCTCTCATGCTGAACGCGCTATGGAAATCTTTTTGGCAGCACGAAACGAAGTGGAGTTTTTTGAGGGCGCCCTGGATACGCTCAGGGACATTGCTCGGTCTTTTCAACTAGGGGCGATTACAAATGGTAACGCGGACATTCACAGGCTCGGGTTAACTGACTGTTTTAGCTTCGCTTTTTCCGCGGAACAGGTCGGCGCCCCAAAACCGGCACCCGATCTTTTCCACGCAGCGCTGGCGCATACGGGCTGTGAACCAGCGGAGATGGTTTACGTGGGTGACGACCCCATCAAAGATGTAGATGCGGCCAATAAAGTCGGTCTGCACACCATCTGGATGAGGTCAAAAGGTAGATTTATCGAAAGTGAGACGCATCCTAACGAGACAATAGACGATATAAGGGCACTTCCTGATGCGATCAGGAAGCTAGTTGATCGTTAAAAGTCGAAATAAAGTCTTTCACTACATCGACTTCTCCCTCTAGCAAAGTCTTTCGCTCTGGCAGATCTTTTAGTATCTCTAGCGAAGGGTGACTTACTTCAATATTGGGGATCGCCTGTCGAATAACTTCATCAAACTTGGACGGGTGCGCGGTCGCCAGGCAGACGAGTGGAACTTCCGGTCGCCGTTTGACCTGCCCAACTCCAACACCAACAGCGGTATGTGGGTCGAGAAGATACTCGGTTTCCTCAAACGTCCTGGCGATTGTCGCCACCGTATCTTCGTCGGATACCCTTCCTGACGTAAATGCAGCGTCGAAATTCAATGTGTTGAAGGCTGTTGTAGCGAGCCCCGTACTTGAAAAGTCCTCCATGAATTCTTTGACTTTTTCAGGTGCCTGGCCAAATTCAAAATAGAGGTACCGTTCAAAATTACTGGCAACTTGGATGTCCATCGCCGGACTATGGGAGAAATGGACATTGCCCCTTTCATATCTACCGGTGGTAAAAAAACGATGCAGTATGTCATTCTGATTGGTTGCCAGGATCAGTGTCTCTATCGGTAACCCCATGCGGCGGGCAATATAACCGGCAAAAATATTTCCAAAGTTACCCGTTGGCACCGCAACCTGGAATCGCTCAGGCAACCCAAGCTGCACATAAGCCGAAAAATAGTAAACCACCTGGGCAAGAATTCGAGCCCAATTAACTGAATTGACCGCACCAAGGTTGTAGCCATCTTTGAAAGCCAGGTCATTGAAAATTGACTTCAAGATCGACTGGCAGTCATCAAAGCTTCCTTCAATGGCCAGATTCTGCACATTATCGTCCAAAACCGTCGTCATCTGTTTTTCCTGGAGTGCGCTTGTTCTGCCCTCCGGGAACATGATGAAAATATTAATATTTTGCTTACCGCGGACGCCCGCAATCGCAGCGCTGCCAGTGTCTCCACTAGTAGCGCCCAGAATATTCAGCCGGCCGCCTTGTTTATTCAGCACATACTCAAAGACATTGCCTAGAAACTGCAGCGCCACATCCTTGAAAGCCAACGTCGGGCCGTGAAACAACTCAAGGACATGAATATCGCCAAGTTCGACGAGGGGCGTCACCGCTGAATCATCAAAGGTCTCATAGCTACGCTCAATGATTGAACGCAATTCGGCCGCTGGAATGTCGTCAATGAAGTGCCCCATGACATAAGCGGCCAGATCCACATAACCCTTACCGGCGAGCTGCGGCAGATCTTTGCTGACGTCTGGAATCGTCTTTGGTACCAGCAATCCGCCATCATCGGCCAGGCCCATCATCACAGCTTCACAAAAAGATAGGCCTTGAACACCACCACGTGTACTCACATATTGCATACTGACTCCGGGGGGTCTTTCTAAAAGTGAGCATTATAGAGAAATTTTGCCTTTCGGGGGCCCGATGGACAAAGGGAATATGGAGGAGGGTATGATCCACCCCCATAAAACTTCAAACAAACATGCTAGATCGCTTCTGTGCCGGTTTCACCGGTCCTGATCCGGATAACATCGTCCAGCGTACTGATAAAGATCTTTCCATCACCAACTTTACCAGTATTCGCAGCACCTGAAATGGCCTCAATGACCGCATCAAGGCTGTCATCAGCGATAGCGACCTCAATCTTTACCTTGGGTAAAAAATCGACAACGTA
>JABGVY010000246.1 GCA_018645845.1 Gammaproteobacteria bacterium
ATTGATTTCATCGCACAGACAAATTGCGATGCGCTGGCCATTGCCATTGGTACAAGCCACGGTGCCTATAAATTCTCGAGACCACCGACCGGTGATATCCTGTCGATAGATCTCATTAAGAAGATTCATGAAGCGCTGCCTAATACTCATCTTGTGATGCATGGGTCGAGCAGTGTTCCTCAGGATTGGCTAAAAGTCATTAATGAGAACGGTGGTGAAATACCCGAAACATACGGCGTTCCTGTTGAAGAGATTCAGCAGGGTATTAAGCATGGCGTACGAAAAGTAAACATCGACACTGATCTCCGGCTGGCGTCTACAGGCGCCACCAGACGTTTTCTCAGTGAGAACAAGTCTGAATTCGACCCAAGAAAATATCTGGCAGCGTCTCAGGATGCGATGCGAGATATCGTGATTGCTCGATATGAAGCTTTCGGTACCGCAGGTAACGCTTCAAAAATAAAGCCAATCACTCTGGATGAAATGTCAGATAGGTATCTCTCTGGTGAGCTAAACCAGAAACCTTCCTGAACGCGCAATGAATATTCTTCCGCGACTGAAAGAGATTGTTGGGGAAGAAAATGTCTCGAATGAAAAAAGCGATCTGGTAGCGTACGGCTTGGATTGGACCCGGTTTTTTGAGCCTGACCCAATCGCCATCGTGTTCGTACGAACAACAAAGCAGGTTATCCAGCTTGTTCAATTCGCGAGAACGGCAGGCATCGGCCTTGTTCCGTCTGGCGGACGAACCGGTTTGTCGGGGGGGGCGTGTGCGACCAACAGGGAGGTTGTTGTTTCGTTTGAGAAAATGAATCAGATCCTCGACTTCAGTTCCGCAGATGCTTCAGTCACCGTCCAACCGGGTGTCATCACGGCAAACCTGCAGACCTTTGCAGAAGAGAAAGGTCTGTTCTATCCGGTTGATTTTGCGTCCAGTGGTTCCAGCCAGATAGGCGGCAATATTGCGACGAACGCCGGCGGCATTCGAGTCTTGCGCTACGGGATGACCAGGCAGCAGGTTTCTGGCTTGAAGGTGGTAACTGGATCCGGAGAGCTACTCGAACTCAACAAGGGGTTGACGAAAAACAATACGGGTTATGATCTGCGGCACCTGTTTATTGGGAGCGAGGGTACTCTCGGGTTTATGGTGGAGGCCACCGTCCAACTGGCCCCAATGCCAGAAAAAGCTACCGTGATGTTGCTAGCCACGCCCAGGATGGAAGATTGCCTTGAAATTCTGACAGCATTTCGGGAACACCTAACCCTCAATGCATTTGAGTTCTTTTCCCACAACGCACTGGAATCTGTAGTCTCGCAAAGTGATTTAGAGTTGCCGTTCGCGATACCGTCTACTTTCTACGTGTTGCTTGAATTTGAGAGCCCTGGTGAGCAGGCGTTAGCCGATGCGCTGGCGGCATTTGAGCGATGTACCAGTCAGGGATGGGTGACGGACGGTATAGTGGCGTCAAGTGAGAGCCAGAATCGATCCCTCTGGCAGTACCGGGAAAGAATTTCAGAAGCTATTGCGCCTCGAACACCCTACAAGAATGATATCGCGGTCAGGGTAAGTCAGGTTCCTGAATTCTTGAATAAGGTTGAGCGACTGGTAGGCATATCGTACCCAGACTTTGAGATTGTATGGTTCGGCCACATTGGTGATGGCAATCTACATCTTAATATCCTCAAGCCAGCAGAAATGTTGGCCGATTACTTTAAGAAACAATGCGAGCAGGTCAGCGAAAGTGTACTTGCGGTTGTCCAGGAGTTTGGCGGCAGCGTATCTGCTGAGCACGGAATTGGTTTGATGAAAAAGGGACAGCTTCACTTCAGTCGGAGTGAAGAAGAGATAGCGTCCCTGAGGTTGATCAAGACGATATTCGATCCTGATGGAATTATGAATCCGGGAAAATTGCTCTAGGGTTGAGGATAGGAATTATAACAGGGCTTTCGATCGAAAATCTGAGTATCGAATCAGATCGGTTGCCTGCATGTTGTATGGAAGAGTGTAGCCGTATGACTGCCGTGTTTTTGACCATCAGATAGCGGCAAAGAGATCGTTTTGAGGTCCTTGGCCCGGCCAAGATGTTATTGGAGGTTCCTATAAAGCCGTCCAGGATTTGCCGGAGATCGAACACGTCTTTAGATGGGTTTTCTGTCAGATAGGCAACAAGGGAACTGCTGGATCAGTCATGAAACGCTCCCCCACGTTAGTGTGACTCCAGGGAGAGGAGAAATAGAAGATAG
>JABGVY010000295.1 GCA_018645845.1 Gammaproteobacteria bacterium
ACGATGTTTGCAAACATGCTTCAGCGCGATGTCCGAGAAAAATTCAAACGCCGTCAGTTTGACCTTTTCCTGAAACGCGGACAGCACTGATATCGTATCCTGCATACGGGGTACCGCCAACACCATCACATCAAGATCTGGCGCTGCCTCGGCTAGCTGCATTGTCGCTGAAGTGATGAGTCCCAAGGTTCCCTCACTGCCGATAAACAAGTGCCGAAAATCGTAACCCGTCGCGTTTTTAACAAGCCCCCGATTCAACTCGAGCACCTCACCGGTGCCCGTCACTGCGGTCAGCCCCTGAACCCATGCGCGCGTCAAACCATAGCGTAAGACTTTTATACCACCAGCATTGGTCGCTATATTTCCGCCCACCTGACTTGATCCAGATGAAGCGAAATCGACCGGGTACATAAGACCCTGATCCACAGCAAATTGCTGCAAATTAGCCGTTACCACGCCAGCCTCGACATCGACAGTTTTAGATATTGAGTCAAAGTTGGAAATTTGTGCCATGCGGTCAAAGCTGACGACAACTTCGCCCTCGCAAGCCACCGCACCACCCGCAAGGCCTGTGCGCCCTCCCGAGGGGACAACAGCAATCTGGTGGTCATGGCAATATTTAATCACCTGAGAGAGCTGACTCAAATCACGCGCAAACAACACGGCGGAAGGCGCTGGCTCATGGAAACGAGTCCAATCTTGTCCCCACACGGACTTCGCTTCATCATCGTCCCGAAAATTTCCGCTCCCCGCCAGACCAATCAGCGCATTTCTATTTGCACTATCAAGCATCAAAACCTCTCTTCTACCTTACATCGCCATGGCCGTATTCAAGTTTCAGGTGTCTACCAGACATTGCGGGTAGCCAGCGCCAGGCACTTTTCTTTCCACAACATGTCACCCTAGTCATTGACAAGTCTAACAACTTAGCGATGTTTTCACTATCTTTGGCCACCGTCATCTCACATGCTTCTTGGTTTATTAAGGTGGAACCGGTAATCAGGCTACCTCAAATCGACGGATCTTATTGTCAACGACAACTTTTCAACGTTTCAGCACCCATACACGGCTCGCAACGTCTCTTACGTTTGGATATGTTAGGCCTATTTCGTGACAAACACTTGTCCTGGATGCGTTTCAACTTGCTGTAAGTGCCCATCGGATTGTCCGTAAAATGCGCAACCTAAAAAGCTTCACGGAAAAAAATGTGGTCAACGCGCCTTATAATCGCCAGCGACATGATAAATTAACCGCAGCAATCAAATTATACGAGTGAATAAATAATGACCGAGGGAAGGAAACAGATTAGCGGCGAACCCCGACGCATTGCTGGCATCGCGCTGATCACGCTTACCGCGTGGCTTCTGCAGGGCTGTACAGAGAGTGAAGTCGGTGAAGCTGGCCCTTTGACGGCGGAAATTACTGGCACAAGTAAAATGGCACTCTCAGCCGATGTCATGGAGAAATGGGCCCGCAGTTGTGCCCAATGTCATGTTGCAGGACAAGCCGGCGCCCCAAGAACAGGCAATGCGGAGGAATGGTCACCCAGACTTGAGAAAGGTCAGGCAATGCTGCTTGAACACACGATTAAGGGGTTTAATATGATGCCGGCGCTTGGCTACTGTATGTCATGCGAAACATCTGATTTTATCGCCATGATCGAATTCATGTCTGGTTCGCCACGAAAGGAGTCGATGCAATGATTAGTCGCAGAAAATTTCTCACTGGCTCTGCCATGGCGGGACTTTTTGGCTCATCGTGCGCATTTTCCTCTACTGCAAAATCAGCAAACACCACGCCATGGTACAACTGGTCTGGCGAGCTATCCTGCGTGCCAGCAGGCAGAGTAGTCCCAAAGAACGAAGCGGCACTTGTTAACTATATCCAATCAACAACCGGCGCATTGCGTCCTGTGGGCTCGGGGCATTCGTTTTCACCTCTGGTGCCCACTGACGGGCATATTATCGTCATTGACCAGTTACGTGGCCTGTTGGGTTATGACGAAAAAAGCGGTGACGCCACATTTGGTGCCGGTACGATGCTGGCGGATCTAGGTGCACCACTCAATGAAGTCGGCCGCGCCATGATCAATATGCCAGACATTGACCGTCAAACATTTGCAGGGGCAATCTCCACAGCCACGCATGGCACAGGCATTTCGCTCGGCGGCTTATCTGATTACGTCCGGGCATTAAGGCTTATTACACCAACAGGCAAGACACTCGACCTGGATGCCGCTTCAGGGGGCGATGTTTTTGAAGCAGCGCGCGTCAGCTTGGGCGCATTAGGGGTTATCAGCCAGATAACAACGAAAACCCGCTCCGCTTATCGCTTGAAAGCGGTCACTACTGTCAAGACACTCGAAGATGCGCTTGACACCTTCGATGCCGACGCGGCCTCGAATCGTCACCATGAATTATTTCCATTTCTCTACTCAGACTACACTATGAGTCTGTCGATCAATGAAACAGATGAACCAGATTTTATACCACCGGTTGACCCAGGCGCAGACCAGCAATTCAGAGACATCGTCAATCTCTGGATGAGCACCCCTGCTATGCTCCGCAAGCCAATGGTAGATAGCGTGGTGGGCCTGATGGAACCGGAAACAAAGGTCGGCCCCTCTTATCGCGTACTGTCAAACCTTCGCCATAACCGATTTAACGAAATGGAATACGCTGTCCCGTTAAGAAACGGCAATGCCTGTTTACGTGAAATTCTAAATACCGTGATGGCACAAAAAATTGACGTCGTTTTCCCGCTGGAATATCGCTACGTCCAAGGAGACGAAACCTGGCTTGGCATGCACTCGGGTCACGAAGACTTCGCTGCCATCTCGATTCACCAACAAGCTGGATATGACTACAAGACATACTTTGATATTGCCGAACCTATTTTCTGGAAATACGGCGGCCGCCCTCATTGGGGTAAAGTTCACTCGCTGGGTCGTGAACAACTGACGACACTCTATCCAAAATTTGAGGACTTTAGAAAAATTCGTGCGGAATTGGATCCCAGCGGACGCATGTTAAATGCACACTTGAAGAAACTGTTTCTTTAACAGCATCTCGAACGAGCAAAAATCAGAGACAAGCATATGAGACGCCGAACATTATTATGGGGTTCAGCAGCGATCGCCGGCACTGGACTCGCAGGTGCAGCACTATGGAAGCCCGGTGATCTGGGTGGCCCGCACAATCAGTACTTTGCCAGCATGAATGAAATATTGAAATCG
>JABGVY010000115.1 GCA_018645845.1 Gammaproteobacteria bacterium
CGCCAATGAAGCGCCTGCACTATTCAAAGTTTTGGTTGCCGATGTGCCATTTGTTGATGTCCTCACGACTTTACTCGATCCAACGTTACCCTTAACTGAGAGCGATATATTGGAGTGGGGAAACCCAGACGTTCCGGCTGATGCCAGGTATCTTTTTGAATATTCGCCCTATCATCAAGTGCGTGAGCAGGATTACCCTCAGCTGCTCGTGCAGGCGTCGAGAAATGACGGTAGGGTAGGCGCGCATGAGGCTTTGAAATGGATGGCTAGAATACGCGCAAGGTCCACAGGTGGCGGACTACATCTAGTTGACATTGAGGACCATAGTGGACATCTTGGTGCCTCTGATCAATATTTGCGGCGCCGTAAACAGGCGCTTGAATACACATTTGTTATACAGGGCCTAGGCCTGGAGAATTAGAAATTGGAGTTAGCGCAACGCGTACGAATCCCGGTGGCACAGAGCATAGTCTGGAATGCCTTGAATGATCCGGACATACTGAAGGATTGCCTGCCAGGCTGTCACTCTTTTGACCGAACAGGTGAGGATAGTTTCGAGGTCGCACTGATTGCTAAAGTGGGACCTGTGAAAGCAACCTTTAAAGGTGAGGTAACGCTCAATGATGTCATGCCACCCAATTCCTACAGGATCAGTGGTTCAGGCATAGGAGGCGTTGCGGGTTTTGCAAAAGGAGGTGCAGAAGTTCATCTTGAATCAATCGAGGGTTCTACAGTAACTTTAATGTCCTATCGGGTGACGGCATCTGTTGGGGGCAAGCTGGCACAGATTGGTTCAAGGCTGGTGACGGGGGCCGCTAAAAAAATGGCCAATGATTTTTTTAAGGGCTTTGTTAGAACACTGTCCGGTGACCCTACAATGGAAGTCGAAGTTGAAAACCTTGTCCTGGATAAAAGTGTTACGGATAAGGATTTAAGTAATTAGGTGATTAGGTAACTAGGTAACTAGGTAATCAGGTAATTAAGTAATCAGGTAATTAGGTAATTAGGTAATTAAGTCATTAAGTCATTAAGTCATTAAGCAGACCTTACAACCACGACAAGGTTAGTGGGTAACCCAATGAGCAGGCAAGGCAAGGAGTAATCATGTCAATCTCGGTACAGTTAAACGTCAATGGCAAGTCTGTAACACTAGACTGTCCATCGAATACTACGTTGGTGGATCTTCTTCGGGAGCGGTTGGAACTGACCGGTACCCATGTCGGTTGTGATACCACTCAGTGTGGTGCTTGCACGGTGCATCTCAACGGCAGGGCGGTTAAGTCTTGCACAATTCTTGCGGCACAATGCGAGGGTGCCGAAGTCACGACGATTGAGGGTTTAGGGGATACAGACAACTTGCATCCGATGCAGGAAGCGTTTCGTGAGTGCCATGGTCTGCAGTGCGGTTTTTGCACACCGGGTATGATTATGTCGGCGGTAGATTTGGTTCATCGTGAGCCCGCTATTAATGAGCAGGTCATCAGGGAGGGACTCGAGGGTAATATCTGTCGTTGTACGGGTTACCACAACATTGTTCTAGCCGTCGAATCCGCCGCCAAAAAGATGAGGAACTAGGTTATGGTCGAGCAGAGTATTGGCAAGTCGGTACTTCGCAAAGAAGACCAGCGTTTTATCACGGGTAAGGGCCGCTATACGGGCGACATTGATTTACGTGGTCAGACATATGGTTACTTTGTTCGTTCGCCCTACGCTCATGCGGTAGTTGGGGAAATTGATACGTCTGAAGCAGAGTCTATGTCCGGTGTTGTTGCCGTTCTTACGGGCAAGCAGGTAGCGGAAGATGAACTTGGTGGCCTGCCTTGTGGCTGGATGATCCATTCGAAAGACGGCGGTGAAATGAAGCAACCGCTGCACCCGGTGATGGCTGCCACAAAAGTAAATTATGTCGGTGAACCCGTGGCTCTGGTGGTCGCTGAAAGTTTTGATGAGGCGAAGAATGCAGCTGAACACGTCTCAGTTGATTATGAAGAGCTGCCCGCGGTCGTTTCGACCGCCGCGGCACAAAGTGCTCCGGATATTTATACGGAAGCGCCGGGAAATACCTGCTACCAGTGGGAATTGGGCGAAAAAGAAGCGACGGACGCGGCAATAGAAGGTGCGGCTCACGTCACGCGATATACGCTTACTAATAATCGACTCATCCCTAACGCGCTGGAACCACGGGCGGCTATTGCGGATTTCAACACCGGTACCGAAGAACTTACCTTGTATACCACCAGCCAGAACCCTCATTTGGCTCGGCTTATTCTAACAGCGTTTGTACAGATCGCCCCGGAGCACAAGTTGCGTATCATTGCGCCCGATGTCGGTGGTGGCTTTGGTTCCAAGATCTTTGTCTATTCCGAAGAAACCGCATTGGCCTGGGCGTCAATGAAACTGGGCGTGGCCATCAAGTGGACTGCTGAGCGATCTGAATCATTTTTGGCCGACGCCCATGGCAGGGATCATGTCTCTGATGCTGAGTTGGCGATGGATGAAGAAGGTAATTTTTTGGCACTGCGTGTCAAAACCACGGCAAACATGGGGGCATATCTGTCTACCTTTGCATCGGCGGTGCCAACGTATTTGTACGGAACATTGCTTGCCGGGCAGTACAAGACGCCAAATATCTACGTTGAGGTAGATTCTGTCTTTACCAATACCGCGCCGGTAGATGCCTATCGAGGTGCAGGCAGACCAGAGGCGACGTTTCTTCTTGAACGAATTGTTGATCTGGCCGCAAAAGAACTGGGTATTGATCCAGCAGAACTTCGTCGCAAAAATATGATCCAGCCAGCAGATTTTCCCTACCAGACCCCGGTCGCTCTCGAATATGACATTGGCGACTACGAGGCAAGCCTGAACAAAGCGATGGAAATGGCAGATTATGCGGGCTTTGCCGGCCGAAAAGCGGATTCAGAAGCTAATGGAAAGCTTCGGGGTATCGGACTTAGTTGTTATATAGAAGCCTGTGGTCTTGCGCCATCGGCGCTCGCGGGTGCATTGGGGGCCGGTGTTGGATTATGGGAGTCAGGTGAAGTCCGGGTGAACCCTACGGGTAGTGTGACTGTCATGACAGGCACGCACAGCCATGGTCAGGGACACGAAACAACATTTGCCCAGTTGGTTGCGAGTCGCTTTGGGATATCGGTTGATGACGTGGAAGTTGTTCATGGCGATACAGGGAAGATGGATTTTGGGCTAGGTACTTACGGTTCAAGGTCGCTCTCAGTCGGCGGTTCAGCACTTTCGGTAGCGGCAGATAAAGTGGTTGAAAAAGGCCGTAAGATCGCGGCGCATCTGCTCGAAGGCGATGTGGATAATATTGATTTCGAGGATGGCGAATTTCGTTTGAAAGAAAGCAATCGGTCCAAAACTTTCCAGGAAATCGCTTTTGCAGCGTACGTGCCTCACGATTATCCTATCGAGGAGCTTGAGCCTGGTCTAGCTGAAAAAGCTTTCTACGACCCCGTAAACTTCACTTATCCCGCGGGAACACATATTTGTGAAGTCGAAATTGATCCGGAAACCGGCGTGACCGAAATCACGAAGTTCACGGCAGTCGATGACTTTGGCACCATCATCAATCCAATGATTGTTGACGGGCAGGTGCATGGGGGGGTTGCTCAGGGAATTGGCCAGGCGATGCTCGAGCAATGTGTCTACGATGAGTCCGGTCAGTTACAAACCGGTTCTTTCATGGATTACTGCATGCCGAGAGCGGATGACCTACCCAAGTTTACAGTGGGTATGACAACCACTGTGTGTACTCATAACCCCGTCGGCGCAAAAGGCTGTGGTGAGGCAGGTGCAATCGGCTCGCCGCCCGCAGTCATTAACGCAATAACGGACGCGGTCGGAGTGCGTGATATTAGTATGCCTGCTACGCCTGAGAAGATATGGCGTGCAGTTCAGGAGGTGAGGAGCTAACCATGTACGATTTTAATTACCATAAACCCGGTTCTATTGATGAAGCAATTCAATTATTTACGGGGGCGGAAGACGGCGTTTATCTTGCCGGTGGGCATACGCTGTTACCCTCTATGAAACAACGGCTGGCGAGCCCAACTGATGTGATTGACCTTGCAGGTATTGGCGGTTTGTCCGGCATTGAGGATGTGGACGCAGTGCTTGAGATAGGGGCGTTGACAGCACATGACGAAGTAGCGACTTCGTCTGTTGTTCAATCAGAGATCCCGGCGCTGGCCGAGCTTGCCTCACTGATTGGCGATGCCCAGGTACGAAACCGGGGAACCATAGGAGGATCCGTTTCGAACAGTGATCCCGCGGCAGATTACCCGGCAGGTGTGTTAGGGCTTGGGGCTGAAATAGTCACTAACAAACGTTCAATCGCGGCTGACGATTTCTTTACAGCGATGTTCGAAACAGCATTGGAAGAGGGTGAACTGCTCACCAAAATCAAATTTCCAAAACCAGAAGCGGCAGCTTATGTAAAGTTTCCAAATCCGGCATCAAGATACGCTACCGTCGGTGTCTTCATTGCCCGAACGGGGTCAGGGGTTCGCGTCGCGATCACCGGTGCAGCACCAAGCGTTTTTCGGAGTACGGACATGGAAGCAGCGCTCAACGGCGAATTTTCAGTCGAGGCACTCGAAGGCATCACGTTGGATGCGGGTGAAATGAACAGCGATCTTCATGCCACCGCAGAATACCGGGCACATCTTTGTACTGTCATGGCGAAGCGGGCCGTACGAAAACTGCTCTAAGTTCATTTCGGCTTGCCTGTACCTGCAAATTGTTGCTCTTCCTGCATGCAGGGTTGCACTATACCGGTGACTAGCCTCAAGATGGGTGCTAGCGGATTAATGAGTGTATTAATTCAATGACAGGACCACTCCAGGACATTCGTGTTCTTGACCTGACAGAGGAAATCGTCGGTCCCTACGCAACAAAGCTGCTCGCCGACTATGGTGCGGACGTTGTCAAAGTCGAAAAACCCGAGGGTGATAGTGCGCGACAGCTCGGGCCA
>JABGVY010000197.1 GCA_018645845.1 Gammaproteobacteria bacterium
TGCAGTGTACGACGCGCACCATGGTCTGCTTAATGCTATCTTGATGCCTTATGTGCTTAAGGCCAATCAAAGTGCCATTGATGAAAAAATCGCGAGGCTGGCGGGTTATATCGGCATCGAATCAAGCTTTTCTGGCTTTTTAGATTGGGTGCTAACACTCAGAGGGCGCATCGGGATTCCGCACGCGTTATCTTCTGTTATTGAACAAGATGAAGTCTTCTCGCAGATCGGTGAAATGGCAATCGTCGACCCCTCAGCGGGCGGCAATCCGATTGCTTTTTCGGCAGGTGAATATCAGGCCATATTAGATGATGCTTATCATGGTCGCCTTTAAGGCATTGACTAGGAGTCGACGTTCTTGATGTTGTCGTCCGGGTTTCGGTCAATCAGCTTATTAAAAGGGTCAATACCTACAGCATATGGTTTTGTTCCAGTAATGATCGAAATCGTGTGCGAATTCCCTTCGATCTGCTGCTTGCTGATTTGTATGACGTTGTAGACGTCAGTTTCTTCGTCCTTCTCTCCGAGCAGGGCGATATCAAACAGGCCATTCACGTCGATCTCGGTTTCTTTTCCTGCCCCGTCTGCCTCGAATTTTGCGAGGCTGATATCCATCGTGACTTCAAACTGCCCATCGGCGAGTTCCTCGACGGCGACTTCCTGGACCTTGAGATCGAACAGAACGATCTTCTCCAGCAGGTCCGTAATCAGCGCGTCGTGTTCGGGACCGGCGGCGAGGCGCAGTGCCTGAATCAGGTCGAGCGTCGTCGGGAATGGCGCTCCCTGGAAAGCATGCTTCTCGAGAAAATGCTTTAACGCTTTGTTGACCACATCCTCACCAATGTAGTCCTGCAAAGCGTAAAGCGCGACGCTTCCTTTCCTGTAATGAATGTATTGCTGGTTTTCTACGAGGCTTAATGGGAGTTCCTCAATCAGTTCAGCACCCCGACTACTTAGATATCGGTCCAGTTCAAACTCCAGGAACTTCTTCATGGTGTCTTCGCCGTATTCGTTCTTCATCACCATCAGGGCAAAGTACTGTGCAAGGGTTTCCACGATCATGGTCTGGCCCTGAACGTCTGCGCCAAGCACTTGGTGAGCCCACCACTGGTGCGCCAGTTCGTGGGCGGTGACGTAGTACACATAGTCGATATCTTTCTGGTCGGTCAGGTCTGCCACAAAACCGATACGCTCTGAAAATGGGATCGTGTTGGGAAATGACTGCGCAAACCTGCCCTGGTAGCCCGGAAACTCGAGAATCCTGAACTGGCGATATTGGTAGGGCGTGAAGTTCGCCTCGAAATATTCAAGTGATTTCTTGGTTGCATAGATCATGCGGTCTACATTGTAGTTGTGCTTGTAGTACACCTCGATGGCAATATCGTTCCACCGGTCAGTCTGGACTTCATAGTCGGCAGACAAGAAGGAGAAAAAGCTCCAGATAGGTGCGTCCATTTTGTAGTGGAAATAGGCGCGGTCGTTTTCTTCCCAAGACTTTTGCAGGTAACCCGGCGCAATTGCGTGTTGCCCCCTGCTGGTTGAGACAATAGCTTCAAATTCGGTTCTACCGGTTCCACCCAGTGATGTAGTACCCAGCGCTCCAGCGTCATCGATTTTGCGCATTCGCTGGATAGGTTCCAGGTCATATTTGCGGCGCTTCGCGTTGTCCTGCAACTCCCCGCCGGACTGATATCCGGGTATGGGGAAGACGTCCAAATTGTTAAAAAAGGTGCCGTTCTTTGTGAGTTTCATGCTGGCTCCGTTGTTCATGAAGCCCGGTGTAAGCCATTCCGTTCTGAAGCTTACCTTCAGTTTATCTCCTGGTTGCAGCGGTTGTTCCAGCTGGTAAATGTAGAAACCGAAGTCGTCGTCTTCAAGTTCGAGGGTCGAATTCGGAATTTCAAGAGCGGTAATCGAAACCCCTGGCGCTCGTGTGAAATGCAATTCTTCGATGGGCAAGGCACCGTCGTTAACCATCTCGTAGTGTCCTTTCAGGAACACTTCCCGTTCCTCGGGGAAAATATCGACTTCGACGTAAGTTGAAAAAATACCGGGCTGCCGCTGGTATTGGTATTGTTTGTAAGTTTTCTCAAAGTTGGCCATTTTCTCTTCCAGCTCGAGATTGCTCATATAGGGGTTAAGCACGGTGGTGTTGTAGTAAATAAAGCCGCCTGTCGCTGTCAGTGACATCACGACGACCGCAGCAGCGATGCCAACAGATCCGGTAAACCTTTGCCTAGCAACGGCCACACTTGATTTAAAAGTGAACTCGGAACCTCTCGGCCAGAAGAGATGAATAATGACCATTAGCAGTAACCCCCACAGGGACCAGTAAAGCGTATACCAGAGGAACGGCTCGATCAGGTGTGTATAGCCGGTAAAGGTTGAATAGTTCATGAAGGGTTTATTCATTCTATAAAGGTGGTGCTGAAAACCCATCTGCGGCAGGGCAATCAGCGAAACCGTGTAAAGCACAATGAGGAACATCGTGATATACCGGCTTCTCGTTATGACAAAGAAAAAGATAGAAGCCACACACATGAAGTACAGTGGAAACTGGTAGAACATCAGCAGCCCCTGTATATACACCAGAATTTCCAGTTCGTAGTAGCCGTTGTAAAGCTGGACACCAATCGCCGCGAGTGCAGAGACTACAAGCATTGAGATAATCACCAGTATCAGGCCAGATAGTTTGGCCATCATCATCACCCAATTCGGGTATGGCAGTGAGTCAACGATCTCACTGAATCTGGCGGCGCGCTCTTTCAGCATGACTTCCCCGGCGTAGTAAACGAGTACGCCGATCAGGGAGAGTGCAAGAGTGCCGTTGATGATCATAACGAAAGTACCGGTAGTCGGGTAAACCGGTGTACCGAAAATATTATCTAGGCTGCCCGCAGTTGAGCCAAGCACATTTAGGATGCCAAGCAACATAAGTACAATGAAGGGGGCGCTGAAGACGATGTTCCTGAATTCTAATTGGGTCTGCGAGAAATACTGTGCGAGATTTGCGCTCAGGCCGAATTCTCGGGTGACTTGCGGCAGGGAAAATTCAACGCGGGTATCGGGAACTGCAGGCTCATCAGCTTGCACCTTGTTCTTGCCGTTCCTTCCCAACGTTACTTTTTCCACTGAGAAAGGAAAAAGACGGTAGGCAACTCCAAGAAAGATTAAGCCAATAGACAACCACAATGCCCGATTGATCAGAAAATTTCCTTCCATCGTGGGGATGAGCGCGTTTTTTTCAAATACTGTCCAGTAACGCGTTTGCTCAGCGAGAGCCGTTAGCCCGAAGGGCTCAATCTTGCTTACCAGATCCACAGTCTCCGGTTCGGTAAAGCTACCCATTACAAATGTCATCATCAGGAACGCGATCGCTGCTACATAGGTCGACATCATGCTGCGTGTGATCGTTGCGAGGCAGAAGAAAATACAGGACATGAAAAACAGGGTTGGCAAAACAATGGCCCAGGTCGCAAACCAGTAGGCGCCCCAGCTGAATTCCCCGATTCTTTCCTGGTCGAGCCAGGGTGCAAACTCGCCCGCGACGACGCCCAGTAAGCCGGCGAAATAAATACCGAAGGAAAAAAGAAGTGCACCAAAGAACCGGCCATACAGGTATTCGAACTTCGTTACATTGGTAGTGAGAAACAGCTCAGCGGTTTTCAGGTCATAGTCTCTGACAACGCCATTAGCAACAAAAGCAACCGCACCAAACAGGGAAAGTATCGACAGTGTTGCAAGCGATGAAATAACAGCGATTGGCGCGTTGATGTTGACGTTGCTGAAAGTTGGGCCGATGGAGACGTTATCACTGGTGGTCGACAGGAATGTCAGCAGGAAAAAGACACTGCAAAGGATATAGAACAGAAACTGCCTGCGATGGTAGTTAACTTCAAATCTGAAGATTGAACCGAACATACTCGTACTCCTCAGAAGCTGACGTTGATACCATTGGATAACAGGGTAGAGAAGTAAACATCTTCGAGGTCCGCATCAATGGGTTCGAATTCCTGACCGGGAGAATCGTCACTCAGCACGTGGATGATCGTCTGGCCTGCAGACAGATGGGACAGAATAACTTGGTGTTGGTCCCGGTAGGTGGCAATGTCGCCTCGTTTTATTTTGGTCCGCCAGAGTTTGTTTTTCAGCTTGTCTAGCACATCACTCGGCGTGCCTGTTAGTAGGATCTCCCCTTCGCCCATGATGGCCATGTTGGCGCACAGATCACTAACATCATCGACGATATGCGTCGACAGGATAACGACAACGTTTTCGCCAATCTCTGCCAGCAGGTTGTGGAATCGATTACGCTCACTGGGGTCAAGGCCCGCGGTGGGTTCATCCACGATAATAAGTTTCGGTTCACCAATAAGTGCCTGGGCTATGCCAAATCTCTGTTTCATTCCGCCGCTGAAAGTATCGATGGACTTTTTACGAACGTCATAAAGATTGGTCTGGTGAAGCAGGGCGTCGACCGTCTCTCTACGCTCACCTTTGCGGGTGACACCTTTGAGTGTTGCCAGATGATCCAGCATCAGTTCCGGCGAGACCCTTGGGTAAACACCAAACTCCTGAGGCAGATAACCGAGAACCTTCCTCAGTGTGTCTTTATTATTGATGATGTCAATATCATCCAATTGGGCTGAACCATCATCGGGTTCCTGGAGAGTTGCCAGTGTTCTCATCAGGCTCGATTTACCAGCGCCATTGGGCCCGAGTAACCCAAACATCCCTTTTGGGATATCAAGCGAGATATCGTTTAGCGCTTTGACGCCATTTGAATAGGTTTTCTTGAGGTTTTTAATCGTTAACATGTAACTGGCCCTTTTAGACAAACTCACCGGTCAATTTACCTGCGTTATCTAGCGGGTGATACCTCTTTGTGTCAGTGCGTTGTTCTAATGGGACGAAGCAGGCAGATCTGGCGGCAATATAGTCCTAGGAACCGGGTGTGGTTTGCAAAAAGATTGTGGGGTGTTCGATTTTATCGTTTCACCGTTTCATGCATGATGTCAAAACAACAAATGACGGGGTCAAAAAATGAGCGCAATTGCGGTAAAGATGCCAGAAGAGGTTGAGATTGCCCGCGAGGGTATTCTCCGTTTTGCAGAAAAAGAGGTCCTGACTCGTCATCAA
>JABGVY010000112.1 GCA_018645845.1 Gammaproteobacteria bacterium
CCGTTCCACGTTTCCATAATGAAACCGCCCAGAAAAAGTCCTATTCCACCACCGATATAAACGCCGGAGGAATAGATCGCAAGCACGGTCGCTCGAAGGCGAGGATGGTAATAGTCGGACAACATCGAATAGGCGGCCGGTGAGGCGCTTGCTTCACCGATACCAACGCCAATCCTGAACGCAGCCAACATCGGGAACGATTTCGCGAAGCCGGACATCGCCGTCATCGCGCTCCAGACCAGCAAACCAGCAGATATCAGGCTTCGCCTTACCCAGACATCGGCAAATCGAGCAAGAGGAATTCCAAATACCGCATAGAAAACGGCAAACACCGTTCCGTACAGAAACCCCATTTCCGCGTCCGTCACGCCGAGGTCTGCCTGGATATCCTGGGACAGGATGGAAAGAATATTCCGATCAATGAAATTGAAAATGTAGACGATCACCAGCACAAACAGGACGTAGTGCGAATACCAGCTACCTGGCTTGTTGGTTTTCTTTTCTATACTGTCCGACATAACCCCTCCTGATCGCGAATCATACTACTCCCCATTTGAACAAAGCACTGTTCCCCTGGAGGATCTAATCCGGCACACTTCATTTTTCTCTATTCGCTTTTCCCGAGGTTTCTCAGGTGCCCATAGATCATTCTTCCTACGAAATCGATGTCATGATTTCCGCTAAGTCGATTGCCGCAAAAGTGGAGTCTCTCGCAAAAGAGATTACTGCTTTTTATGCAGGAACAGACAAGCTAGTGGTGGTTGGCCTGCTACGCGGTTCTTTTGTGTTCATTGCCGACCTTGTCAGAGAACTCAATATGCCAGCGGAGGTAGACTTCCTGGAAGTTTCATCTTACGGGGATTCAATGACATCGTCACGCGAAGTCAGAATCATGAAAGACCTTCGCGGCGAAATTGAAGGCAGAGACGTGTTGGTCGTTGAAGATATTATTGATACCGGCCACACGATGGCACACGTCATGACTTTACTTCAATCACGAGGACCAAAACGGCTGGAAATAGCAACACTGCTGGATAAACCATCGAGAAGAGAGGTTGAAGTAAAAGCTCGCTGGGTCGGTTTCGAAATTCCCGATGAATTCGTCGTGGGGTATGGCATTGATTACGCCCAGCGAAACAGAAATCTGCCGTACATAGGTAAAGTGAGGCAATCATAGTGCAGTCGTTATCGGGTGATGGAGGGGGTACACCCGCGCAAAAGCTGTAGCTTCGTGCCTACAGATGCCCGACGGATTTTCAGTAGTGCTCTATGCACGCAATGTCATCAATTGGCGAGTACGAGCGCGTCAATACAGGGTTAGCAGACCAGGGTAGTCACTGGACCAAAACCATCCGGTTTGGCCCTGAAGGTCCTCAATAATCAGACAAAAACAGCCAGGTTCTCGCTCATCGGCGAATTAGCAGCGACGTGGATTCAATCGCAGCATCCAGCTCACTTTTCTCAATTTGCGCGGGTTGTGATGGCAACAATCCAAAACTAATCGTGCTCATTTCGCCTTGATGCAGCAGCTCCGTCTCACCAAACTGATTTTTAATCCTGATGGAATCTGAGCCTAACTGCACCACCGTCAGCGTGCCAGCATCGACCGCATGCTCGACCAGCAGATCCGCGCTGCCTGCCAGGATAGTGACGACAGGTGTACCGATCTCCAAACTTGATCCATCGCGCCTGAACAATTTACCGGTCGTAACCCTGTACTGACCACCACTGGATGTCAGCCTCAGCCTTGCTGGTCTGGCTCGACCAGAATATTCCTGAATCGTCAGCTCAGAGTCCTGCCCGACGCGCACGATCGTTCCATCGCGCAGTGTTACCTGCAGCTTGTCAGACAAACCCGTGATAATGCTGTCGTGTATTTCAATATTCGAGTCTGGACCCAGCTCCAGATAACGGTGGCCCCGAAATAGCCGTGGATTACCCTTTACGTCGTTCACACGACCAATCGCTGATTCGGAGTCCGTGCCCCAGCTGCAAGCAGTAGACAACAACATGGCAAGGATCAGCAGGGCTCGCTTCAACATGATTTCCAACTTGTTTCTTGGACTCAAGCGCCACCATATCAATAGAAGAAGGAAAACAACAATCGTGACAGCCAGGGGCTACATAGATTAACCTCCTCCACACGATCGACTTTCCCGGATATCACGTGACTATCAATATAGTTAACCACACATCAGAACCTGCTCGCATTGAAAATTTCTCAAAGGAGCGATTCGTCAGCAATCAATACATGGAGCAGGAATGGGATTCTGTCTGGAAGACTCAATGGTTGTTGGCTGGATTACAGAGCGATGTTGAAAAACCCGGAGACTATTTCATATTTGACCTGGGTCGTGAGCAAATTCTGGTGACCCAAACCTCAGAAAAAAAAGTCCAGGGTTTTTATAATGTTTGTCAGCATCGCGGCAACAGACTGGTCACCAAGGAACGCGGCCATGCTGTTAACTTTCGCTGCGCCTACCACGCATGGAGTTATGACATTGATGGCAATCTGTCGATCGTCCCTTACAAGGAACGATTCACTAACGGTGCACCCGGTAAAGAACGCGCCCTGAAAAAAGTGCATACCGAATGCTGGAACGGATTCGTCTTTGTATGCCTTGCCGATCAACCCATGCCTTTCAAGGATTTTCTTGGTCCCCTGGACGACATCCTGTCTCCCTATCGGTTCGACAAGATGACTCTGGTCCAGGACCAGACGGTGGACCTTGATTGCAATTGGAAAGCCGTCATTGATAACTTTGGCGAGTTGTACCACGTTGACTTTCTTCATCCACAACACAAAAGTATGGTCGACTGCTGCAACGATACCGTCAGGCTATTCGAGTTTGGACATACTGGTGTAGAAGTACCTGGGGCAACCGTAAATCCCAGGTTCCCTGTTCCGGAAATGCCGACGGCCATCCAGACAGTACAGCTTGAATCCATTGGCCTGGATCCTGCCGACTTCAAAGGACGCGTTATGGATGTACGCGGGGCCGTCCAGAAACAGAAGCGCCAGGTTGGATTGGAGCGTGGAATGGATTACTCGGGGCTGTCCGACGACCAGCTCTCGGACGTATGGCAATATAATATTTTCCCAAATGTTATCCTTTCTTTTACGCCGGAACACTGCTGGATTCTCCGGCCAAGACCGCACCCCACAGACCCCTCCAAGTGCGAATTCGACAAAATCAGTTTGGTTTTTTTCGCCAACCCGACGCTTGTCAAATCAGGTGAAGCCATCATGTCTGCGGGGCGTCACTACCAGGGAGAATCGGCTTTTGTGCCTGAAGACTACCAACGGCCCGAACGTGATGTTTTTCACTATGATGCCGTCATATCCGGTGACAAGTCGATGACGGACACAATCGACCAGGATGTTGAATTACTCGGAGGGGTTCAAAGCGGCATGAGCTCGTCGGGTTTTGACACTGTTTTCCTGAACGAAGACGAGATGAGAGTCCAGCATTTCCACAATCGGATGAACCAGCTTATTCCATAACTTATTCGACAGCTTCTTTCGGGGCTTGTTTGGCATCCAGCAACCGATCGGGTGTCAATATGTCAGCTATCCAATGGGTACCAGGATGACTCTCGAAAATGATTCGCAGGGTCATCGTTAACGGAACTGCCAGCAGCATACCAACCGGGCCTAAAACCCATCCCCATAAAATCAGGGACACAAAAATCCACACAAACCGCAGTCCCAGTTGCTGGCCCATGATTCGCGGCTCCAGCCCATTACTGATACCCACGTTGATCACAACATACCCGACCATCAAGAGCAGCGTCTCCATATAACCGTCAAACAACAGTGTCAGTATCACCGCGGGTATCGCCGCCAGTACGGACCCAATGTTCGGTACAAAGTTCAACAGAAATGCCAGAAACCCCCAGAGCAGCGGGTACTGCACGTCCAGAATCATCAACCAGATCGCAATCACCCCGCCCGTCAGTAGACTGGTGAAAAACTTGATGGCGAAATAACGCTGAACCGTTCCAACCACCTGCCCAAAAGTATTATCGCCGTCGTTAAGTGACCTTGGTACATCCACAAGGATAAAAATCACGAGTAGCATGATCAGGAAGTATCGGGACAGGATCCCGCCGAGCGCAGCCAGCACCGCCTGCACGTAACCTAGCGCCGCCGCCGGATCAAATATGGCTCGCAGACTGTCTGAATCATAGCCATAGTCCTGTATCCAGGCAGAAGACTGTTCAAACAGCAGATCAGCCCTTTCCTGATAGATAGGTAACTGAAGTGTAAACTGAACGAAGGATCCGGTGATCACCAGCGGGACAAGCGAGGACAGACCGAGTAGACCCATCAAAACAATCAGTATGGCCACCCATTTGGGGATTCCTCGCTCGATCATCCAGTACATCGGTTCTGTACACACAATCGCAATGAACAGGGCGAGCAGACCTGGTACCAGCAATCCAGATGCGGCTTTCATACCGCCCATCACCACAAAAATGGCAGCAAGCGCGAAAACAACTCTTTCTGGTCGGGTTAATTCACTCATAACCGGAAACTCTAAAGAAACTGTGACAACCGAGTGGACTTATCGCAAGGATATCATGCGAATAGTATTCTAAGAACCAGTTGACCACCCTGAACGCCACGGTTCGAGCCAACCGTTAACAATTTCCCCGTCGACGACTATCCTCTCAGCCTGGTCCGGCCCGGTCAGCCAACCGCCTGCTCCAGGAATTGTTCTATGCTCGCGCCCTCATCCAGCAACGCACAAACTGCATCTACAAACGGCGCCTCGATCCCCTTAGCAGCAAACAGGTTGTTAAACATCCTGGCCGCTCTGACGCCCTCGCTAACCATTACCATCTCGCTTTCTGCCTGCTTCAGCGTCTGCCCCAGGCCAAGTCTTTCACCCATGCCGCGATTTCTACCGTGGGGAGATGTGGCTGTCACGAACAGGTCGCCGATGCCTGCCGCTGATAACGCGGTTTCCGGATCAGCGCCCATTAATGGTAACACCCGAACTGCCTCTCGATAGCCTGAGGTAAATAATGCAGCTTTCAGATTATCGCCGCCCCGGCCGTCATTCTTTAACCCATCCACAACACCACATGCCAGGGCAATTACATTCTTGAAGGCACCCCAGTATTCGGAACCCAATGAGTCAGTTGCCGCCGAGAGCTTTAGCGTTTTTGTCGTCAGGATTGCTGCAAGTTCACCGGCAAGTATCACGTCATCACTGGTCACAAGCGCTGTCGTATAGACCCCGCGGGCGAGTTCAGGCGCAATCGTTGGCCCCATCATCACGCAAAGCCGACAGGCTAGTTTTGCGGCTTCAAGTTTCTCGCTGATCACTTCAGAAATCATCTGGTCACCGGGGGCCAGCCCTTTGGCGAGATCCAGAAGAATCTGCTCATCTCGAAGGTGCGGCAACAAGTCATCAACAACGCTCAGCACTACGTGCGAAGGCAGGGCCAGCACAACAATCTCTGCATCTGCCACGGATTGGGCAATATCCATCGACACCGTCAACCCTTCAAGCGAGACATCATCAAGGTACTTCTCGTTAATACCGGTTGCCTGGATACTGTCATAGACTTCTTGTTCAACGGTCCAGCCACTGACGTTCAACCCTTCAGCAAGCCAGTTGCAAGCGAGCGCTGTTCCAAAGTTCCCCAAACCCATCACCGCCACGTTTTTCATATCAGCCTCCTTGATTAAAGCTGTTGTTCCAGCCATTGGACCAGATCGGTGACAACCTCATCCTTGTTTGTTTCATTGAACATTTCATGCCGGCCTCCAGGATATAGCTTGTAACTGAGCTGGGTGAGGCCGCGCTTTCTATAGGCGTTCACTAACCTGTCAAGATCAGCCTGCTCGCCATGTACCGGATCCTCAGATCCTGAAAAAATATAGATCGGCAGGTTCAGCGGAATTCTGAGAAGGCTGAGCTTATGTTGCGATATCGCGGACCCCTGGGACAGGTCTATTAGCGAGCCCGGGGACAACACAAAACCACACTGTTCATCTGCTACATAAGCATCTACCTCTACCTGGTCACGCGAGAGCCATTCGTAGCCGGTCGCCCCTGGGCCATCATAGGGTGCATTGGACTTTCCAAAAACCGCATTCTGCATGAGCTTGCTTGTACCATCCGCTCCATGCCGCCAGCACTCAAACTTCATCAGCAAGAGATTTACAAACGCCAGTTTACTTTCCTTAAAGCCGGGCGAACCTGACAACACCAGGGCATCGATCGAGCAACCATAGCGTGTGATGTACTGCTGGGACAGCATGGAACCCATACTGTGTCCCAGAAGAATGAGCTTCAGCCCCCCATGTTGACCTCTTGCAAACTGCCCCAGTTCATACATATCAGCCAATGACCTGTTCCATCCATCAGCCCCCATGTAGCCAGGCACCGGGCCACTGGTTTCTCCGTGACCACGGTGATCGTTGGCATAAACAGCGTAGCCTTTATCATTCAGTTTCTGCGCGACCCAATCATAACGGCGGGCATGCTCTCCCATACCATGGGCAATCTGAATCACCGCCTTCGGGTTATCCGGCAGCCACGAGTAGCAGGCTACTTCATGGCCGTCGCTGGCCGATAAGGAAAAGGAATCCATCAAACAATCACCTTAAAGAAGATTAGGCCGCATCTTGCGGCAAAGGGAACATAACTACCAACACATCATCAACCGCGACTCGCTCTGCGATGCTGACATGGATCACCTTCCCGCTACTCAAACAAAGCCCAATGCTACTCTTGGGGCAAAGCCAGTTCGGCAGGCTAACTTCCGAAACGATATTGCGGCTTAACCAGAAATGATCACTGGCCAAACCAGGGCGGCAGCATGGCCTCATTGCTGTGGTTTTAAGCCGGTGTTTTGGAAATCCAATCGACGATCTTCAAGCTTTCGCTGAATTTCGGCATGGACTTCTCTTGTAATTCTGTACCTGTGAATCAGGCTGATTGGAATCAGGTACAACAGCGGGATAACGATGCCAACCACTAACCCAAGCTTGAATATCAGCCCGTCCGGAATCTCGCCAGGGGCCATGTTAGTCGGGAACTCTATGGCTGTGATAATCAAACCGCCCATGACAATACCGACGCTTGATACGGCCTTTCCAGAGAAAGAAATCGCTGCATAGAACATACCTTCCTGCCTCATACCCGTGTGCAGCTCATGATCATCGAGGATGTCCGCCAGAACTGATGAACTGATAATGCCCTGGACCACGGCGATCCCTGCCGCAAAAACCCCAGTACTCACAAGGATAACCAGCAGCAGCGGATCACCGTTGTCAGGTAACACATCAGCAAACCTGAGCAGCACCAGCGTTATACCATCAAACAGGCTAACGTAGGCGCAGACCAACAGAATCTGCTTCTTGTCCCATTTCCGCTGTATCAGCGCAACCAACGGGAACGCGAGTACGGCACCCATTGCAGAGAG
>JABGVY010000110.1 GCA_018645845.1 Gammaproteobacteria bacterium
ATGGGCACCATCGAGGCATGCTTTATAAAAATCCGTCAGTTCGTCTCTAAATTCAGGCGTCGGCCAACGGGTATCTGACCTGTCATGTCGAAGCAGGTCGCGAAGGGTAAAGGTTTGTTTCAGGTCAGCGGGCATGGTCGGGTCAAGATGTTCTACGCCCATAGATTGATAACCAAAGTTCTCTTCAGCGCTCACATAGGCAGAAGTCGATTTTTCTTCCTCGGAACGAGAGAAGAACCACGTTGATAGTTCGAAAATGTCATCAATCTGCTCCTGGGTAATTCCCAGATTCACAATTTTCATGAATCCCGAAGTGGTTAATGCATCGGAGACCAGGCTTGCGAGATCGTCGAGGCCAGCATCGTCCTGCTCGTTGTAGTTCGCAAAATCTATTGTTGGTATAAGCACTGGCACTGAACCACTCCTCTAAAGGTTTGTCTTCTTCTCCAGCCAGTTAATCAATTCCGCTCTTTCATTAGCAGTCATACCCGTCAGGTTACCCAACGGCATATAGTCAGTCTGCACAGCCGTTAGCATCCGGGCCGCCGACTGAAGAATTACATGTCGGTCATCCATTAACATTCCCGCTGGAGGCGCGACAAAACCCGGTTGCGTCGGCGTCTGTGAATGACAGACCGCACAGTGAGTATCGATCAATGCAAACGCTGCACCATCGGCCACGTCCATTACACCAGAGGCCTGCTTTTGTTCATAGCGCTCGTAACCAAGCGCACCCGACAGCAGTAGAAATGCCACGAAGGCTTTAACCAGTATCGAGTAATCCACAACGCCTCGATGCCGCAGGTTAAAGAAGTGCCTGGCATAGGCCGTGATGGCAATTATTGCAATCAGGACCGCCCAATTATAGGCGTGTCCATAAAGGAAAGGGTAATGGTTGCTGATCATGCAGAACAGCACGGGTAGAGTGAAATAATTGTTGTGAATGGAACGCTGCTTAGCCATTGCCGCAGGCATCGGGTCCGGGTCCTGCCCGGCCTGTACCGCCTCGACAAATTTTTTCTGAGCGGGAATAATGCCAAGGAAAACATTGCCCGCCATGATCGTACCCATCAGCGCCCCGACATGCAGGAACGCCGCCCGATCGGAGAACAATTTTGTTGCCAGCCAGCACTGTAAACCAATAAACAACGTTAGCAGTCCAGCAAACAAAAGTGTCTGATGGCGGAGCGGCGAACGCACCAGGGCTTCGTATACCACCAAGCCGGATAGAAGAAACGCAAGACTGGCTGCAATTCCCACGTTCGGGTCAACGATCCACTTACCTGGACCCACCAGATAAGACTGCGCCTGCAGGTAGTACACGGCAACCATCAGCAGAGTGCCCGTTATCCAGGTTGTATAGGCCTCCCATTTAGACCAATGCAGGACCGACGGCCAGGCTGGCGGCGCCATCGCATATTTGGTGAAATTGTAGATGCCACCACCATGGATAGACCACAGGTCTCCTTTGATACCCTGTGCCTTCTTGTTTTCATCCGGTTCTTCAAGACTATTATCCAGCCAGGCAAAATGCAGAGAAGCGCCAATCCAGGCTATCCCGGTGATCAAATGAAGCCATCGGACAATGACGCTAAACCAATCGACAAAATATGCTTCCAAAACCACTCCTCTACTATCTTGTTAGATTGCCTTCAACATATGTTGCCGCCACACTTCTTTCATCACCGATCGTCATCATCACAAAGAGTTCATCTTCTATCGTTTCAGATAATCCTGTCCTTCTGGAAGACAGATCAGTGGCATTCGGGTCAAGCATCAAGAAATCAGCCTCTTTACCCACCTCAAAATTACCAATGTATTTATCCAAGTGCAGGCATTGCGCATTCCCTAGAGTAGACACGGCGAAAGCTTCCATCGCGCTCAATGAGTACCCGCGCAATTGGCAGACTTTATAGGCATCTCCCATGGTTCGAAGCATCGACAGGCTGGTACCTGCCCCTATATCCGTAGCCAGACTGACGTCTATCCCGTCCCGCTTGAGTTGCTCAAAGTCAAGTAACCCACTGCCCAGAAACATATTAGATGAAGGGCAGAAAGCCACTTTGCCACCTGCGTCAGCGAGCCTGCCCCGCTCCGACTCGGTCAGGTGAATACAATGTGCGAATACTGAACGCTCCCCGACCAGTTCGTATTTTTCGTAGGCATTTAGGTAATCCGAAGTATCGGGATGGATTTGTGCCACCCAATCAATTTCGTCACGGTTTTCGGAAAGATGTGTCTGTATCCATGTGTCCGGGTACTTTTTGTGAAGCTCACCCGCCAGTTGGAGTTGCTGAACGCTAGACGAACCGGCGAATCGCGGTGTGATGGCATATCCTAACCTGCCTGCTCCATGCCACTTGTTGATCAGTGTTTCACTGTCCGCAACCCCCCCAACAGCGGTATCGAGTATTTCCGGTAGCGCGTTTTGATCCATCAAAACCTTCCCTGCAATCAGGCGCATGCCTTTCTCGTCAGCTGCCTCGAATAATTGGTCCGTCGCCTGCAGGTGACTGGTTGCGAACACGAGAGCGGTAGTCGTACCAGCGTCAAGGAGGCTATCCAGGAAGGCAACAGCAGAGGTTGCCGCGTAAGTTACATCCGCATAACGGGCTTCGGCAGGAAAGGTATATTTGTTCAGCCAGTCCAGCAACTGCTCACCATACGAACCAATGATATCAAGCTGAGGGGAATGAACATGGGTATCTATAAACCCGGGAACAATGAGATAGTCTGGGTCATGTTGGCAAACTGCCAGGTGAAACCCAGCCTGCAAAAATCGTTGCGCTGGTCCAATGTCTTTAATCTTGCCATCCTCAACTAGCAGCACGCCATCGACCAGGTATTCATACCTGAGAGGGTTAGTGGACGTTACATGCAGGATACGAGAACGATAGGCCTGATTACTCATCAATAGTACTCATCAGTATTTCTCTTCAACTTTACGCTTCAATATCACTAACGGCAGATCAGCTTCCACGGTATGTAGAGTAGCCATAAGGGCTGAGCAACAACGGCACATGATAGTGCTCATGGATATCATCAACCCTGAAGGAGATATGGACGTCCTCATAAAAAGTGCTTTCACCCTTTGAGGTGAACCAGGGCTCAACGTCAAATTCCAGCCGATACTTACCCACAGTAATGTCGAATGCCTGCGCCCAGGATTCTACACGACCATCAGCATCAGTCTGCCCGGTTGAGATCAGCTGGTCTCCTGAGTACAAGCTTACCGCTATACCCGCAGCCGGTTTGCCCTTAACCAGGTCAAGAATATGGGTTGTAATGGCTACGCGATCATTCATTTAGTCATCCTCTAGCAATTTTGAAAGTCGAAGATTCATGATTTTACCCTGCTCTTTTGCACCGTTAGCGAGCTCTTCCTCTGGACTATTGTTGATACGCGCTTTCAGCAACGCCAGCATTTGTGATGCTGACTTACCTGTCGCGCAGATTATAAAAATAAAACCAAACTTTTCCAGATACAGCTGGTTTTGTTGACGTAGCGCCAGCAAGACAGTTTCGTCAGCACTGGTCACCTGCCCTTGCTCAGCGCTCGCTGTGGATGCGTACTTATTGCGTAGCGCGTTCATGTCACCGATCTGCGGGTGACCGGAAAAGGCTTCTAGTATCTCTTTTTTGGTCGCCCTACTCCACTCCGTTGCGCAACACTCCAGCAAATTGCCCACAGTCAAAAATGGCGCTGATACGACCACCCGTTCTGCCCATGCAGAACAATGGCAGCAACTCTGCAGTCGCTCCTGAAGATCATCCGCTGTTAGCTTGTTAATGGCGTTGATATTCATGTCTGCGGCGGAAACGCTGCTCGGATTTCTCTCCAGGTCAGGTCGGGCTTAATCTGGCTGGCTTTCACCGGATCCAGCGACAGGATCTGTGCGGCAATAGAAACTGCGATCTCCATTGGCAATTTTCCTTTCACAGTAGGCATCCCAATCGGGCAGCAACAACGCTTGCGGTCGTGATCGCTTACACCATCTTTTTCAAGGCGCGAATAGAACCGCTTCGCCTTGGTGTCTGATCCAATCAAGCCTACATAATCAATTTCAGTTTCCGTCAGAACCTTATGGGTTAATTGATAGTCGAGCGCATGATCATGAGTGATGATGATGCAACGGTGAGCGTCGGTGAGCTCATTCACGTACGCAACCGCATCATCGACGCCGACCAACCTAACGTTGGCAGATACAGAACCCGGAAACAGTTCCTCACGGGAGTCGATCCACTCAATTCGTGCATCACATTGTGCCAACACCTGCATTAGTGCGCTTGCTACATGACCTGCGCCAAAAACAGCCAACCGCATTGCTGTCACAGGGAAAGACTCAATGAGTACAGTCACACTGCCACCGCAACACTGATCCGCCTTGGTCGCGAGAGGGTAATGATCTATTTTCTGCGCGGGCACGCGAGATGCAAGCATCTCTCTTGCCGCCTCGATCACCTTGAACTCTAGTTGCCCGCCGCCAATGGTGTCAAAAATCGTAGTGTGCGTAACCACCATCTTCGCCGCCCCATCCCTCGGCGTCGAACCCGTGGTACTGATAACCGTGGCAACAGCAAACGGATCTCCAGCATTATGACAATGCGTCACTGCCTGTTGCCAGTTCATACTCATTGAGGGGAATACTCTTTTGCAGCACTGATCGCGTAGTAAACCTCTTCCGGCGTAGCGGGAGTATTCATAGGCGGGCTAAATTTATAATCGGAAAAGCTGGCAGCAGCATCGCGAAGCGCGCACCAGACCGACAACGCCAGCATCAAGGGCGGTTCACCAACCGCTTTGGACTGGTAGATCGTTTCCTCCCGGTTGGGTTCATTATAAAGCTGTACGGAAAACTTTTCGGGTACATCATATGCTGTCGGGATCTTGTAGTTGGCGGGGCTATTTGAGATCACTCGGCCGGTGTCATCCCAGAGTAGCTCTTCAGTCGTCAGCCAGCCCATACCCTGAACAAACCCACCCTCTATCTGCCCAATATCAATAGCGGGGTTAATAGAATTACCGACGTCGTGGAGAATATCGACCTGCGACACCCGGTATTCACCGGTGAGCCCATCGACAATGACCTCGGACAGTGCAGCACCATTGGCAAAATAGAAGAACGGATGCCCTTTACCTGTTTCCTTGTCGAAGTGAATCTTCGGCGTTTTGTAGAACCCGGTAGCGGACAACTGCACCCGGTTCATATAGGCAGCCTTAATCACGTTATCGAATGAACGAGATTCTCCGCGCACCATAACCATATCGTTTTCAATCAGCACCTCGTTACTTCGAGCACCCGAATCACTGGCAACGAACTCGATCAGACGCCGTTTGATTTTTTCAGCCGCATTCTGCGCAGCCATCCCATTAAGATCTGTGCCAGCGGATGCCGCAGTGGGTGATGTGTTGGGCACCTTGTCGGTACGAGTTGAAGAAACCATCACCCGCTCGTACGAGACACCCAACGTACTAGCCACCACTTGTGCAATCTTGGTGTACAAACCCTGACCCATTTCTGTGCCACCATGATTGATATGGACGCTACCGTCGGTGTAAATGTGTAACAACGCGCCGGCCTGATTGAGGTGCGTCGAGGTAAAGGAAATACCGAATTTGATCGGTGTTAACGCTAACCCTTTTCTTAAGTCAGCATTTTCCTTGTTGAAAGCAAGGATTGCATTTCTTCGGTCTCGATAATCGGCATCACCTGCCAGCTTTTCCATCATGTCACGCAGCATATGCTGCTCAACTTTCTGACCATATGGCGTTTCATCTCTGCCCGGTGCATAAAGATTCTCCAACCGCACGTCCAAAGGGTCACGGCCCACCTTTCTGGCAATGTCATCCATCATTGATTCAGCTGCGATCATGCCCTTCGGGCCACCGAAGCCCCTGAAGGCCGTGTTTGAAACAGTATTCGTTTTGCAGCGATAACCATCAATGCGAGTTGTGGGATAATAATAGGCGTTATCAGCGTGGAACATGGCCCGATCCACAATACCTTCCGATAGGTCAGCGGTGCAGCCACAAAGACCCGCCAGCTCCATCTGGACACCGACAATGACTCCCTGATCTGTCACACCTGCTCGATATCGATTCCAGAAGTCATGGCGCTTGCCCGTTTGCACCATATCGTCTTGGCGAGGCAACCGATATTTCACTGATCGGCCGTTACGTATGGCGAACAGACTAGCGGTACACGCGAGTACAGCTGCCTGGGACTCCTTACCGCCAAACCCGCCACCCATCCGCCGAGTCTCTGATTGCACCTGATGGATGTTGATACCCAGCACTGAGGCCACAAGCTTTTGTACTTCTGATGGATGCTGGGAAGAAGAGATAACGTGAACACCCCCGTCTTCCGTCGGCAGTGCCAGGCTTATTTGACCTTCCAGGTAAAAATGTTCCTGACCGCGAACATAAAGCTGGGCTTCCACGACATGATCTGCAGATTCAATCGCCTCGTCCACATCTCCCTTAACGAAACTTCGAGTTGGTAAAACAAAAGCCTCATTCGCCAGAGCCTGCTGCGGTGTCAGCACAGCCTCTAGTTCTTCGTATTCAATTTTAGCCTGCATGCAAGCTCTTTTAGCCAATTCAAGCGATATCGCGGCCACGGCGAAAATGGGTTGGCCAATGTAGACTACTTCTGCTGAGGCCAAAATCATGTCACCGGTATACACCGGGCTGACATCAGGATCTCCTGGGACATCACTAACAGTAATGACGTCGACCACACCTTCCGCCAGGCGAACTGCGTCAAGATTCAGCGATTTAATGCGGCCATGCGCAATGGTTGATTGGCCGGTGGCAACATGTAGCAGGTCAACTGGTTCCAGAATATCGTCGACATATTGAGCCTCGCCGGTGACATGCTTAACGGCGGATTCATGAGACAGCGAATCACCCATGCCGGATGCTACCGAATTCAGGCCGGCACCCGCTTCGTTGTCGGTTAATTTACGCATGGAGTTTCAGTTCCATAACCAGCGGCTTCGACACACCCGAGAACTCATTAAGTGCCCGCTCAAGCATGGAGCGAGCCATGGCCGCCCTGTATTCGGCGGAGGCCCGAACATCTGTCATTGGGGACATCATCTCACCTATTGCTTCACCAACTTCCGACAGCAGTCTTTTATTGATCGTTTTACCAACCAGGATATCTTCAATGCCTGGCAGAGAAACGGGTGTTGCCGCCATGCCACCGAACGCGATTCTCGCTGCCGTGATCTCCGAGCCATCACCTTGAAACAAAAATGCACCCATCACAGAAGAAATATCGTCTTCGATGCGCTTGGAGGACTTATAGAAACGCGCAAAGGAATCAAGTGACCTTTTCGGAATCCTGATTCCAGCAATATATTCATCGGCCTGTAAAACAGTCTGTCTATAGCCCCTGTAAAATTCATTTATACTCACTCCTCGCGTCTGCCCCGAACTGGTACAGAGCTCGACTGTCGCTCCCCAACAAATCAAAACCGGCGGCATATCCGCAATCGGAGACCCATTGGCCAGGTTCCCCCCGATTGTTCCGCAATTTCGAATCTGACGAGAACCCAGTCGATGCAATAACGACACAAGCGATTGCGAGCGCTGCGCAAAAAACCTTTCCAGCTCAGTGTAGGTAACCGAGGCGCCAATACAGTACGTATCCTGTGTTTCGGTGATCGACCTGAGTTCCATCACCCTGGAAACATCAATCAAGCGCTCAAAATGCTGGTACCGTTGGGTAACCTCCAGCATCAGGTCTGTACCGCCTGCGATCAGCGAAGCCTTCGGATACTGAACCATTGCCTCCCGCAGCGCTGATTCGTTTAATGGCTGCTGAACGTTCCCCTGTGACGGCGATTTTGTATCTTTGAAAAATGCCGGATCCTGCAGCCTTGATTCATAATCACGACCAAGTGCATTCATTCCTGCCTGTACGATAGGTCGATATCCAGTGCAGCGACACAGATTACCGGAAATACCCTGTTGTACTGTCTCAATTTTCGCCGGGTCTCCATTTTCGACCATAGCGGCAAGCGACATCACGAACCCAGGGGTACAGAATCCGCACTGCGAGCCGTGACAGGCGACCATCTCATCCTGGGCTGGATGCAGTCCAGACTGATCAGCCAGTCCTTCTGCTGTGACGATATGCATACCGGCTAGCTGACCGATCGGCACAATGCAGGAATTGACGGTTTTAAACTGAACCTTTCCACCGTTGAGTTCACCAACCATCACCGTGCACGCACCGCAGTCGCCAGAGGCGCAGCCTTCCTTTGTACCCGTCAACCCGTTGGAACGCAGGTATTGCAAGGCAGTCGTATCGGCAGATTCATTAACCTCGACGGCCTGTTCGTTAATTACAAGTTTCAAATCTTGACCATTTGGACAGGTTTTGTGGTAATTTACCGTAATCATCAAAAAATAGCACCCCTCATGTATCGACGATTGACCCAAAAATGAGCACCAATGCGGTGCAGAAACCACGGGACAAACATTTCACGACCATTCTTCTGGCCGCACAGGAAGAGTTTGCAACCCATGGACTAAAAGGCGCGAGGATGCAGGCGATCGCGGATCGAGCTGGCCTACCCAAAGCGAACGTGCATTACTATTTTCAGAACAAAGTCAGCCTCTATCTAGCAGTGCTGGATAACATTATCGCGACGTGGGATGACTTCTTTAACGACGTGAGTGTCAATGATGACCCCGCGGCTGCGCTCGACACTTTTATTCGAGAAAAGGTACGCCTGTCTTTTGAAAACCCTACGGCATCCAGGCTATTCGCCAACGAAATTCTTCAAGGCGCGCCTTACCTCACTGATTACATGAGCGAAGTCTTAAGGCCTTGGGTAAATAACCGGGCCAAGGTTATTCGCGAATGGATGAATGCTGGCAAGATGATCGCCTCAGACCCCGTACTCCTTATCTTCATGATCTGGGCTTCCACCCAGCATTATGCTGACTTCCAGGCACAGGTCCTCGGGATCCTGGGCCGGAAAGAATATGACGACGATTTAATCAGCCAGGTATCAGATTTTACCAGCCAGACGATCCTTCGTGGTTGCGGACTGGAACCACCAAACAACGAAGCAATGGCTCACCAATGAGAACTTGGATCAAAAATCCAGCCGCCACCTGGACAGGCAATCAAGCAGCAGCAACTAATGGCCTTGTCGTCGAGGGTAGTGTTGTTACCGAACTCGTCAACGGCGAACCCACATCTCCCGTTGATACGATCTACGATGCCGGGAAATGTGTCCTGCTGCCCGGACTGGTAAATTGCCACCATCACTTCTACCAAACACTCACCAGGGCGTTGCCGGCGGCATTAAACAAAGAACTTTTTGACTGGCTCGTCACCCTTTACCCGGTCTGGGCTAATCTCGACGAGGCAGCCATCCGCGCCTCTACAACGACAGCTGTTTGCGAACTTTTGTTATCAGGGTGCACCACCACGACCGATCATCACTATGTCTTTTCAGAGAAAACTCTAAACGGTATCGACATTCAGGCCGAAGTTACTGAGAGATTAGGTATGCGCGCCATTCTTACACGGGGATCCATGAGCCTGGGTCAGTCCGAGGGTGGTCTTCCACCAAACGATGTAGTCCAGAGCGCGGATGAAATACTCAAAGATAGCGAACGCCTGATCAGCCAATTCCATCAAACAAACGAAGGGGCAATGCTACAAATTGCGCTCGCGCCCTGCTCCCCATTTTCCGTCACAACAGAGCTTATGAGAGACAGCGCCATCCTGGCCCGAGAACATGGGGTCTTGTTACACACACATCTTGGCGAAACGTTGGATGAGAATGAATTTTGTATGGAGAAATTCGGCGTCAGGCCAGTAGACTATCTTGAACAGGTCGGCTGGTTAGCGAACGATGTCTGGCTGGCACACGGCATTCATTTTGAC
>JABGVY010000502.1 GCA_018645845.1 Gammaproteobacteria bacterium
CATATTGGAGTTTAAGTTCCACCATATGCCGATCATGCTGATAACCGAGCTTCACGGTGTAGTCCTTTACATCAAGCCCGGTATCTTTGTTAGAGCGATCTATACTCTGGAATCCATCGGACTTCCACTGATGGGTTTCCACCATAAACCCGAAGCCGTTACTGCTGGTGCCGCCGTAGGTCGCATGAACGCGGTAGGTATGATCTTCACCGGCTTCGGCTTTCAGAGAACCGCCGCGAACTGATGGGATCGGTGTCGATATCATGTTCATTGCGCCACCAATGGTATAGGGCCCCTGCATGATCGCTGCCGGGCCTTTCAAGATCTCGACGGCATGCATGCGTCCCGCGGTTGGGAAGTAATAGGCAGATGGTGCAGAGTAGGGTGCCGGTGCGATAAGCACATTGTCCTCAAGCAGGGTTATCCGGCCGCTTCTTTCCGTTGCTACACCGCGGATGCTGATGTTCGGTCGCAGGCCGTAGCCGTCTTCTACCTGCAGGGAAACCCCCGGTGCCTGTCTGAGAATCCTCTGGATGTCAGAGTAAGACTGCTCCTGTAATTGGGCTTCGCCTATATATTGGGCGGCACCGGTAATCTGGTGCATGTCGGTACGCTCGCCGACGATGGTAATTTCATCAAGGAACGATGCGTCGGTGGCAAGCGCAACCTGGGAATAGAGGAGGGCAAGCGTGGCGATGGAGGCTGAGCACTTCACATTGGGGACCTGAACAATGGATTAGATATCAAGTTATCCTAAATGAGAATCATTATCAATAAGATAATGGGAATTATTCTCATTAACGAATTAGATGATAAACGCCAATCCGAGAAACACCACCAATCCTGCGACTGTCGTTAGTAGGGTCGGGACTCGTAGACCTGCAGAAGAGGTGCCCAGCCAGAACCCACTCAGTAGTACGATGAGCAGACCAAGAGCCATCAATTTCTGTAGGTCTTTGAAAAACAGCGGCCCATGGCCCTTGTGCAGCTCTACCAGGGACTTAATCAGATCGGGTTGGTTCAGTGTCGCTTGCACTTCATTTTCGTGAATGATGAGCTCGTAGTAGCTGGCAGAAGTGGGTCGGGTAACGAACTTCTTGCCAGAAACTTTGATGTATTCGAAATCGTGGTATATCCCGTTCGCATTTAAAAGCTCACGGACATCATCCCCAAGCGTGCCAGAATCTGCGGAAAGGGATTTCGTCGCTGACAAGGAGACGGGGGTCGAATCAACTGAGCCTTTGACGCCAAGCAAGTAAAGACCACCAGAAGCTGCCATCGCCAGCAACATGGGAAGAAAGAATGCAGCAACATAGAGATGAATTTTGATCCAGAGACTTCGCATTTAATTTCCTTCAAACAACGATTAATCAGGAAAGTGACTCTAGCATCTGGAAGGTTATCTCAGGAAGCTACAAATCGTCAGCCGGCTCGAGCTCTACAATTGACCAGCAACCGTGACACCTCCGGATCAATAAAGGGGCGCTATGCCCTATTATCAAGCCCTTTGTGGATTAACTTTGATATGCTTACTGATAGCAACTGTTACAAACTACAGTTATTTCAGATAACAAATATTTTAGAAAAAAGGGAAACCCGATGGCTCAAACTCACGATCATGAAATGGTATCGATCTATCCTTTTTCGGATGAGGAAGTAGATCAATTAATGACTAACTCGGTTGAGTGTGTCCTCATGTGGGCAACTAAAGATGGATGGCCTGTTGGCGTTACTCATGCCTTTGTTTGGCACGATGGAAAAATTTGGATCACATTTTCAGAGCACAGACATAGAGCAGTTGCGATTAAGCGGGATCCGCGGGTATCGGTGAATGTTAGTGCTATGGGTTACGGTCCTAATGCAACGGCAGATTTGCCAGGTGGCGCCATTACGTTTAAAGGTACGGGCGAATTCTTCGACGATGAAGACACCAAAAAATGGTTCTATGGCGCGTTGTCACAAAAGCTGAACCCTGGTAACAAAGACGGTGAAGACTTTTTTTACAACCTGCTCGATTCTCCACTGCGAACGATCCTTGCCGTTACGCCTTCCAAGAAAATTATGTATAACGGCACTAAAGCTGGGAAACATATGGCTGGTGCAATCGACGAAAGCGAGTTGGGTGAACCTCTGGCCGTTGACAAAGATCGCATGAATAAAGCG
>JABGVY010000109.1 GCA_018645845.1 Gammaproteobacteria bacterium
ATTCGCCTGAACAATACTGATGAGTTCTTCTGCTGAAGTTGATGCGTAGGTTTCCGGACTCGGGAACTGATCGCCCTGGCTGGCAAGATAATACTTGCTCTTAAGATGCATGATGGCATCAAGTGAATTGATGATCTTGCACCTTTTGGGCAGCGAGTAGAGTAGCTGATACTTATCGAGGAAATTTTTTCGATCACCCAGACCAAGAACCCAGATAATGTCGTGATTGATTTTATGTTGAGTAGTCTCCGGGAACGATGAGCCTGGCAACAGATGAGCGCGCCAGGGGAATGCGTCAGCGGTAATCCGCCCCGCAACCAGCCTCAGGGAGTCGACGAACAGAATGTCGACACTATGGTCTGACTTATCCAGTTCACGGGCGAATCTGAGATAATTACCATCCTCTAGCGTCGGTGTATCCTGTATCAGCAGTGCTATGCGTGCCATGGAATGAAAGCGATGCGCTCTGAAATAAGCAGTGGTGACTTTACCGGCTTTGGCTGCGCTATAATAGCGTCTCCATTTATCCTGGTTAACGATAAGACTGATGCCCAACAACTCATTCGACGTACCACTTCACCAAAGCCATCTGCTGAGTGATGAAGAAGTTCGTGCCTATAAGGATCGAATTAAAGCGCTGCTTAAACGCGAAAACGCCGCGATCGTGGCACATTATTATACTGACGATGCGATCCAGGAACTGGCGGAAGAAACCGGGGGCTGTGTCTCAGACTCGCTTGAAATGGCGCGATTCGGTGCGGAGTGTAATGCCGATACGCTGGTAGTAGCAGGTGTTAAGTTCATGGGAGAGACTGCCAAGATTCTTTCTCCTGAAAAAAGAGTCTTGATGCCGACTCTTGAAGCAACTTGTTCACTAGACCTGGGTTGTCCCATTGATGAGTTTTCTGCTTTCTGCGACGCATACCCTGACCATACCGTTGTCGTTTATGCGAATACATCGGCTGCTGTGAAAGCGCGCGCTGATTGGGTGGTGACGTCGGGTATTGCGCTGGAGGTTGTCGAGCATCTGATGGACGAGGGTAAACCGATTATCTGGGCGCCGGACAGGTATCTTGGCTCGTATATTAACAAGGAGACCGGCGCCGATATGGTGCTATGGGACGGCAGTTGCATTGTGCATGAAGAGTTCAAGGCGAAAGGTCTTCAGGACTTGATGCATGTCTATCCCGAGGCTGCAGTACTGGTGCATCCGGAGTCGCCACCTTCAGTGATTGATCTTGCTGATGTGGTGGGTTCGACCACTCAAATCATTCGCGCTTCGCAGGAACTGCCGAATGAGAAGTTTATTGTTGCAACGGACAAGGGTATTTTTTACAAGATGCGGTCACTTGCAGCCGATAAGATATTTATTGAAGCCCCGACAGCAGGCAGTGGTGCAACGTGCAGGAGTTGCGCGCATTGTCCCTGGATGGGAATGAATGCGCTGGAAAACCTTGAGTCATCTCTGGCTGAAGCGAGTAATGAAGTTTTGATTGATGAAGAACTCAGGCAGAAAGCACTGGTGCCTCTTCAGCGTATGGTCGCCTTTCAGGCTAGCGGAGAAATCCGGACAAGAAGCTGAAAAAATCTGCGGTCGACGGGATGATTGTACGTAACCAACGACGTCCCGGGGTGCAAATAGAACTTGTCGTTTTTTTTTGTTCCGCTGCACAAGGCGGACCTGCTGGGCTTGTAGCGTCGGTTTTCGAAGCAATGAAACTTGATATGAAGGCTCAGTACTATTGGTCTTTAGGGCGGTTCAGCCCCCATCCTTCATCATCCAGATATCCTCCAGCCTCTGTTTAATGCGTGCGGTTTGCTGAAAGTTATGGCGCACCAGAGGTAGTGCGTAACCGAGCTGTTTGATCGCCTGGTCATAATTGGCGTTGAGCACGAAAAATTCTGCTCGAGCTTCGTGCACCCCAGGTATATCGTTGGCAAGGCCATAGGCTTCCGCCAGCAGGAACCAGACATATTCATCGTTAGGTCGTTCAACGCTTAGATTGGTCAACACCTCTAGCGCTGCGTGGGGTTTGCGTGCGGTAAGAAGTGCCTGCGCGTAAGTGGCGGATAAAGGGTAGTTGTTGGGTGACACTTCCAAAGCTTCCTCCAAAAGGTCGAGCGCAATTTCCGGTTGTTGGGCGCTAGTGTAGATCGCAGCCTCGGCTATCCGAAAGGGAATATTCAAGGGGTGCTGTTCACGCAGCTCCCTAATGTGTGTGCGGGCTTTGTCGAAGGCTAGAGTATTGGTAAGCGAGATAACCAGACCATACTGGTTTGCAGTTTTCTGGATGGTGTTGCGGCTTTCCTTAAATGCGGCTTCGAAATGCTTTATCTCCTGTGGCTGGTTCCCGCTGGTGATCACGCGAGCGCGGACGCGCATCAATTGATAATCCAGGTTGGCGGGAAATTGCTTCTTGGGGTAATTTTGCGTTTGGTTATAAGAATCCGCTACTCGATCATTGGTGACAGGATGGGTTCGCAGGAACTCCGGGATATTGTTGCCTGTGCTATAACGGCTGGCGCGCTGCAATCGCTCGAACATATAAGCCATAGCTCTTGGGTCCATGCTGGCCTCATCCAGAGTATAGATACCTATTCTATCAGCTTCTGCTTCTCGATCGCGGGAATACTTGAGGGACTGGTTTTGTGCTAGCCCACTGCTTCCTGTCAATGCTTCTAGCGCAGCATCCCCACCGGCCGTTGCTGCAAGAATGACCCCGGCCAGCAAACCGGCAATGTTAATGGCTGCGCTTTTTTTACCCTCGGCTACTCTTCTGGCGAAGTGGCGCTGACTCAGGTGA
>JABGVY010000125.1 GCA_018645845.1 Gammaproteobacteria bacterium
CGATTTCCTGTCTCATTTCATTAATCAGGGCGCTGGCCTCTTTCAACTCCTTGCTGATCAGGTTCTTTTCCCGGACCACTTCAACTTTAAGTTCGAGACCCTGATTATTTCCATATTCGTAAGTCGACCAGCCAAATACGGCCATCGAGAACAAAAAAGCTATAAATATCATAGATTTATATAAAGGCCGATAGGGTACTACGACCATCCGATGTAGCTTACTACCTTTTACTGCTGCCATAGCTGCCGCGGGGTATATGACAAAATGGGCCATATAGCTTAGCACAATTCGTTAAAATTCAGTTCTGATTGTGTTTCGTCAATACTTTTCAGTTCCCGTATGCTGTACTTCATCCTCCTGTTTCTGCTCGCTTTTATGAAACACCGATTGGTAGACTGGTTATGAAACTGTTCAAACCTTCCATCAGAACGTTCCGTCGACGACTCGCCTCCATCGACTCAGCCCCTCAGTTTGCCATTCTGGGCATCGCTTCAGGCTTTCTGACAGGCCTGGTTATTATTGCCTTTCGCCTCGCTATCGAGTGGCCGCTCGACCGATTGCTTGTAGACGGCCCGGAAAGCTTTGAAACCCTGGATCCAGTAGCAGCTTTTTCGCTGCCTATTGCGGGATCAATTCTCCTGGTACTTATTTTTAGCCTGCTATCCAAAACCAATCGGCGTGTTGGGGTCGTTCACGTCATTGAACGACTTGCCAGGCACCAGGGCCACATGCCACTCAGGAATACGGTAGCTCAATTCATCACCGGCGTTGTCGCTCTGGCGTCAGGACACTCTGGCGGCCGGGAAGGTCCCGCCATTCATCTCGGTGCCGCAGGAAGCAGTCTGATTGGGCAATACCTTCAATTACCTAACAACAGTGTAAGGGTGCTGGTAGGGTGTGGGGCCGCTGCCGCAATTTCCGCCTCTTTTAATACACCGATAGCCGGGGTCATATTTTCAATGGAAGTCATCGTCATGGAATACACGATCGCTGGCTTCATACCAGTGATCCTGGCTTCGGTTGTCGCCGCAGTGATGACGCAGATTGTATTCGGGTCGCTGACCGCATTTGATGTACCAACCGTAGCAATGTCTTCCTTCGTAGATATCCCTATTCTGGTAATGGAAGGGGCGTTTATTGGTGTCATCGCCGCTGCTTATGTCCGATGCATGCTACTGTTCTACAAGATATCACCGGATTCGATGTGGCAACGTATTATGATCGCCGGGTTACTTACCGGGAGCGCTGCACTAGTCCTTCCCGAGGTACTTGGTATCGGTTACGACACGGTCAACCTGGCGCTGATAGGAGAACTATCGCTGGCCTTACTGCTGACCGCGTTCACGCTGAAGCTTGTACTTTCCTCTGCAGTTATTGCTCTTGGGGTGCCCGTGGGCTTTATTGGTCCAACCCTGTTTATTGGTGCGATGGCGGGCGGCATGTTCGCTTTTTTTGCCAGGCTCATTGATGCCGGCCTGTCAGAAGATGCACTGTACGTAATGCTTGGTATGGGCGCCATGATGGGAGCTGTACTCCAAGCGCCGCTGGCGGCATTGATGGCAGTTCTCGAACTCACCAATAGTCCAGGTATTATCCTGCCTGCCATGCTTGTCATCATTATCGCAAACATGACTGCCAGCCAGGTCTTCGGGGTTCGCTCACTGTTCGTCCTTCAAATGGAGATACTCGGAATTGAGTTTCGACAGAACCCACTATCGATGACGTTAAACAGAGCATCGGTTGCGAGTATTATGACCAGAAGCTTCAAATCGGTAGCGCCTGTGATTGATCTGGAAACTGCCCGCTTGCTGGTTGTACAGAAACCTTACTGGCTGCTGGTCAATGGAGAAGAAAGACCGGCTTTTATCTTAAGAACTGAAGACCTCGCCCAGTATCTCTCCCCCGAATCCGAGGAACAGATTGACCTGGCAGCCATCCCGGCGACTCGAAAAGATGTCACAGGCGTTTACCTGCAGGCAACGCTAAGTGAAGCACTTGATTCACTGAATCAATCCGGCGTGCAAGCTCTCTTTGTCAACCGCATCAGCGCGCCACTTCTGGATTCTCCAGTCGGTATCCTGACCCGGGAAGACATAGAAAGCTTCTATCAATCGTAAGTTGGCTTTGGTATTTCATTTGAATCAACTCACAAGTAATGCTTGAATGCCCGCGGCACAATCCTGGAGCAAGTCATGACAAGATCGCAGC
Source organism: Gammaproteobacteria bacterium (assembly GCA_018645845.1). Lineage (GTDB taxonomy): Bacteria > Pseudomonadota > Gammaproteobacteria > Pseudomonadales > Azotimanducaceae > UBA9659. Next base: position 2,210 of record JABGVY010000125.1, read on the forward strand.
GTTTCTTTGAGGACGCTAAAAAATATATTCCTGGCGGGGTGAACTCTCCCGTTCGGGCTTTCGCTCGCGTTGGCGGGCAACCCGTCTTTTTCGAAAGTGGCAGCGGCGCGTACCTGACCGACGAAGACGGTAAAAGATATATTGACTACATCGGCTCCTGGGGTCCGATGATCGTTGGTCATGCCCACCCCAAGGTGCTCAAATCAGTTCAGGAAGCAATCGGTCATGGGCTCAGCTTTGGCGCGCCCACTGCGATAGAAACCGAGGTCGCCAGAAAACTCACTTCGCTGGTTCCTTCCATGGATATGGTTCGAATGGTCAATTCAGGCACCGAGGCAACTATGTCTGCCATCAGGGTTGCCCGCGGATATACCGGCAGAGACACCATCATTAAATTCGAAGGCTGCTACCACGGGCATTCAGACGCCTTACTGGTCAAAGCCGGATCAGGGGCGCTGACTCTGGGCGAGCCAGACTCACTCGGCGTTCCGGAAAGTTTTGCACGTCACACTCTCACTCTGGAATTTAATAACCTTGAACAGATCGAAAAGGTCTTCCGAGAGAAAGGAAGCGAAATCGCGGCCGTAATTGTAGAGCCTATTGCTGGAAACATGGGTTGTGTACCGCCGGTATCCGGCTTCCTCCAGGGTCTTCGAGACACATGTGACAGTCACGGCTCACTACTTATTTTTGATGAAGTCATGACGGGCTTCCGGGTTGCAAAGGGTGGCGCGCAATCTGTTTACGACGTTGACCCA
>JABGVY010000108.1 GCA_018645845.1 Gammaproteobacteria bacterium
ACAAGTGGCTAAAACCAACGATAGCTTTACGGTACGACGGCAAACTCAGAACGTCATCTGGTTAAAAACACTGATCACGATGGAAATCGAACAGCGAATCCTGGCCAGTGATGAAGTGAGACACTCCTACCCGGAGCTTGAGGTGCAGGTTGCAGCCGGTCAGTTAACGCCTTTCAGTGCTGCCAGTGAGATTCTGAATATGGTTTTCAAGGCAGGCAATCAGAAAGGCGCCGGGTGACCGTAAGCTACGCTGTTTTAATTTATGGATAGCGGACTATAGCGAGAGAAGTGGCCACCGATAATAGCTCAACCGAGCTTATTTCCGAGTCCAAAATCGAATATGCTAGGGATCAACGTTATTCGAAAATAAAAGGAAAGAAATACAGTGACCGTACTTGAAGACTACACTTTCCAGGACAAGGACGTTATTGATCCTGAAGTTTATGAGCAGGTAGGCCATCCGCAGCATGCATTTGCCTGGCTTCGTGCTAACGATCCGCTTCGAATGGTTGAGCCGGAGGGTTTTCGGCCTTTCTGGGTCGTTACTAAACATGCGGACATTACTGAAATAGAAAAGCAGCCGAACATATTTACCAGTGAGGCACGACCTATTCTGATGCGTGAAGCAACAGCCCCGGAAATGAAGGAAGAGATAATCAGTGCAATTTTTGAAAAGCTGCAGGACGCTCCACGATTGCTCGAGGTGCTTGCAACGTCTTCGGAACAAGGGTTAATTCGCTCACTGGTACAAATGGACCAGCCCGACCACACGGCTTACCGGGAGCTTGTGCAGCCCTGGTTCAAACCGACAAATATCAAGGCGCTCGGTGACCGGCTCGAGGAGCTTACCAAAGACATCCTGGATCAGATGATGGGTGATGGCAGTAGCCAGAAATGTGACTTTGTTCAGGACGTTTCAATCTATGCGCCTCTTAGGTTAATCACGGAATTGCTAGGTGTACCCCAACAGGACGAGTGGCGCATCCTTAAACTGACTAACGAACTGTTTGCGGGCGATGATCCCGAAATGCAGCGTATAGCGGATGACCCGCTGTCGATCTTCGATACGATCAAGGATATCTACCAGTACTTTAGCGACCTGACGGATAAATTTCGGGAGCACCCGGATGAAAGCCTGGCCAGCTATATCGCTAACGGCAAAATTGATGGCGAGTACCTGCCATACAAAGAGCTGATTTCCTACTACACGATTGTTGCTACCGCTGGACACGACACGACGCGGAACTCTATCACCGGCGGACTCCACGCGCTTCTGACGCACCCGGAACAACTGCAGCGTTTTAAAGAAATCGTCCACGATGAAAATGCCGTTAAACTGGCTATTGAAGAAATGATTCGCTGGACAACGCCGGTTGTACAATTTTCTAGAACCGCGGAGCAGGACTATAACCTGCGCGGTAAGACCATAAAGAAGGGCGATACGGTAGGGCTGATGTATGCGTCAGCCAGCTTTGATGAAGAGGTTTTCGATAAGCCCTTCGAGTTCAATATAGAGAGAAAACCGAACAGGCATCTAGCCTTTGGTACTGGCCCTCACCAGTGCCTTGGCCTAATCCTGGCGCGACTGGAAATGCGGGTTTTCTTCGAACAGCTGATTCCGCGAATAGCCGAAATGGAATTGGTTGGGGATCCTGAGCGTGTCAGGGCCAGCTTCGTACATGGCCTTAAGCATATGAACATCCGGTATCGTCTGACGGACTAGTTGATGATACCGGTGAGCCTAAATAGAGCAGGCGTTTAGCTCCGCAATAACCGACCCGCGGTTGCGCCGCTGTACTCATTATCCGTGAGTAAAATTTCGCCATTCACCACTGTATTTAAAATACCGCTGGCAGTCTGTTTCAAACGTCGTGCGCCTGCGGGTAGGTCATTTAACACCTCCGGCATGTTCGGTCCAATGGTATCAGGATCAAAAACCACGACATCGGCAGCCATGCCTTCACGTAATAGGCCGCGGTCATGTAATCCCCATAAGGTAGCGGTGTTATAGGTGATTTGCTTAACCGCTTCTTCCAGGGTTAATGCTTCTTTCTCGCGGACCCAGTGGCTTAATAGATGCGTTTGCAATGAGCTATCCATAATCTGTGACACGTGAGCGCCTGAATCAGAGAATGTCACGACGGAACGGGGATGCTTAATCATCTCCAGTACATGATCCTGGTTTTCATTGGCGATAGGAGCGCGAAAGAACATCTTCAAATCACGTTCGAGCGCCATATCGATCATAAGCTCTACAGGGTCAACCCCTTTTTCTTTTGCGATTTGTGCCATAGACGGTGTGTCATAGCTCATATCCACCATCGGGAACACATAGTGCCAATCGGGTGGGCGTATCTCTGCACCGACGATGCGTGGCCCGGTGTATTTGCGGTTGGCGATTTCAACGAGCTTAGCCTTCGTCGCCGGATCACCGAGCCGTGCTTTTTGCTCTTCGAGGGGAAGGGTGCGGATATCACGCCACAGCTCCCAGTTGTCGTAAGGTGTCGCGCTTTCAAAAGACAAAATGTTGTTCAGGCCGCGACTATGCACCTGGGCAAACATTCTGCCGCCGGCGGTTGCGGTTTCGTCCAGCAGGTCGAAATAAGGCCGCCAGATATCGGGTGCAGCCTTAACGCTGAACATGCCCCAGGTTTGTGTCACACCGGATTCAACGGCGAGATCTCGAAGACGATCGTGATATTCACGATTACGTTCCGGGCTGCGACCTGGTGCCTCACCCGCAATTTCGAAAATGCCTTTGCCTGTTTCACCAACTGCGTTGACGATCGCACGGACTTCTTCCCAGTTGGCGAGACGACTTGCGACTGGTCGATCGTCTGCGGTTGTGTGATTGAAGGTGCGTGAAGTAGAAAAGCCAATTGCGCCGGCATGCATGGCCTCTTTTACCAGTGCCTGCATATGTTTAACTTCATCTTCGTTGGCCTGTTCTTCGAAAGCTCGTTCCCCCATCGTGTAGGTGCGTAGGGCAGAGTGACCAATGTAGCCTGCATAATTGATGCCCTTTGGCAGATCGTCGACGGCATCCAGAAACTCAGGGAAGGTTTCCCATGTCCAGTCGATACCCTCCAGCATCGCATCACGGGACAGATCTTCGGCACGTTCCAGGTTACGGAATACCAGGTCAGCATCTTCCTGTTTACATGGGGCCAGGGTAAAGCCGCAGTTGCCCATCACCACACTGGTGACACCGTGATAACTGGAACAGGAGCCGATGGGATCCCAGAAAACCTGGGCGTCCATATGGGTGTGACCGTCAACAAAACCGGGCGAAACCACATGACCTTCCGCCTCAATGGTTTGTTTGGATTTTTCGTTAACGCGGCCAATTTTCGCGATCTTGCCGTCCCTAATTGCAACGTCGGCGCGATACCTGGCACTGCCTGATCCGTCTACTACCATGCCGTTTTTGATAACGAGATCGTAGCTCATGGGGTTTCTCCGCTGGAATAACTTTTCAGTATTATACCAATAAATGATAGTTCGCCGCTGTCAAAGTCGCAGCTTGTGTTCTAGCTTTCTGGTATCCGTCCTGAAATGCCAGAATAAGAATACGAGGATAATGCTGCCAGCAATAGTGATTAGTCCACTGGCGGGTAGCTAAGCATCGCTATAATGGGGCAAAGGCATAGGTTCGTTATCAATCGTAGATAGGGTGAAAGGTGCCGAATGCTGGCTCGCAGAAGTCGCCAGGATCATTAAAGCGCCGATTGATGTTCAGCCCCGAGATGGCAGTCATTTCTGTGGCGGTTAGTTCGAAATCATCAAGTGACAGGTTTTCCCGCATACGCTCTGTGTTAACACTTTTTACGACCAGAGATGTGCCGCGTTGAAGTCCCCAACGCAGAACGACCTGCGCGGGCGTTTTGTGGGTGCGAGAAGCCGCTGCTTTAATAGTCGAATGCTCCAGGACAGACTCATGCTGTTCAGCCATATCCAGCTCAAAGTAAGACCTTGCTCCGAGAGGTGAAAAAGCAGTCACTTCTATTCCATATTGTTTGGCAAGTTTGATCAGTCGTTCCTGGGTCAGATAGGGGTGTGATTCTATTTGCAACAGTTCCGGTGGCTGGTTAGCGTAGTTCATCAGATCGTGGAGCAGTCCGGAATTGTAATTGCAGACGCCGATGTGGTTGACGCGACCACTAGCTTTCAATTGCTCCATAGCGTGCCATGTCTCCTGCAAGGAGACATTAACGGGATGCATCACCGGGCTTTCTGCGGCGGGATCATAAGACCACTCCGGAGGATAGCGCGTCTCGAACGGGACATACGCCAGAGCGATAGGAAAATGTACCAGGTACAGGTCTAGATATTCCAGTTGCAGGTCTGACAGGCTTCTATCCATCGCAGGGCGAACATGATCTGGATGATGGTAGGTGTTCCAAAGTTTTGATGTTACCCAGAGGTCTTGGCGAGAACATAAGCCCTCTGCCATTGCTCTCTGGAGACCCTCACCCACCTGCTTCTCATTGCCGTAGTCACAGGCAGAATCAAAGTGTCTGTATCCGGATTTGACTGCCTGGTAGACAACCTCTGCGCAGTGATCAGGTGCTATTTTCCACAGGCCGAATCCTGTGTGCGGAATGTCTTTTATGGTTTTAAATGTCATCGCTGCCCTTGTTCGCTCAGGTTAGATCTTTCACAGTAAGTCGTTCAGGTTGACCGCCTGTCCGGATTCAATCGATTGTTGTGCTGCTGCGCCCATTACTACAGACAGCAGGCCATCCCTGACTGTAACAGCAGGCGGAGCGCCGTTGTTGATCGCCTCAATAAAACCGAGATGCTCCAGGTAACTGGCTCCGTGATGAAGGCCCTGTTCTTTTACCCGGGAGTCAGGTTCGATTTTAATGGTTTGAAAGTCGTTGCTTGCCCTGTTGCTAATGATCAGTTCATCGCCGGGTACAGTTGTTTCAATTTTACCGATGTCTCCGGTCACGGCGATATGCTGTTCATGCCGGCTGCCTTCTGCAAACATGCACAGATCGAGCAATGCTCTTGCGCCGTTGGCAAATTCGACGATGACATAGGCATTGTCCAAAATGTCAGGTGTCTCACCACCGTAGGACTCGTTCAGGTGATTCACATCCTGCCCACCTGAAGCAATAACCCGGGTGGGCTTGCTGGGTATAACCTGGGTCATAAGATCAAAAAAATGGCAGCATTTTTCAACCAGCGTGCCGCCGGTGTTGCGATTAAAACGATTCCAATCTCCGACCTTCTTCAGGAATGGAAAACGGTGCTCACGAATCGCGCACATACGGATGTTGCCGATGGTGTGGAGGTGCTGCAGCGTCGCGGTAATGGGCGGCATGTATCGATATTCAAGACCGATCCAGACCAAACCCGGATGTTGATCTGCTGATTTCACCAGTTCCTTGCAGTCAGTAATAGTCGTGCACATCGGTTTCTCGAGCATGACGTGTTTGTCTGTCTGAAAGATGTCACGCATCACATCGATATGGGAGTAGTTTGGTGAGGCAACGACGACCGCATCAACATCCGTACGGGCAAGTAACCCCCGATAATCTTCATACACTTCGGGAGCAAAGCGATCACCGCAGGCGCTACGACCCCAGTCCCGTGGTTTTTCATTAGGGTCCGCTATGGCGGTAATGTCTACTCCTTCCATGGCTGCAAGGTTGCGGATATGTTCACAACCCATCATGCCGGTGCCGATAATGCCGTAGCGAATCGTCAATTTATTATCCTCGTACAGATTTTCGATTGATCAAGTGTATCGTTAGTCGATTCAATCAACATTGCCTAATGTTTGGCTAAGATTGGAGCTCAGGCAAATTCTTGAACAAGTCGAGGGCTTCAGGGTTTGCCAGTGCATCGGTATTTTCTACTGGTTTGTTATGGATGACCTTTCTGACGGCCAGTTCGACGATTTTACCGCTAATGGTGCGCGGAATGTCTGCTACCTGGAGGATTATCGCCGGAACATGCCTCGGGGTGGTGTTTTGCCGGATGGTCAATTTTATGGTCTCTATGAGTCGATCATTTAGTTTGATGCCCGCGTTTAACACGATAAATAAGACGATTCGCTCATCACCCTGCCAGTCTTGCCCGACGGCGATGCTGTCGATAACTTCAGGGACGGTTTCGACCTGCCGATAGATCTCTGCCGTACCGATTCGTACTCCTGCCGGATTAAGCACGGCATCACTGCGCCCCTGAATGACAATGCCCCCACTTTCCTTCAGTTCTCCGTAATCACCATGTGTCCAGACGCCTGGATGTGCAGCAAAGTAAGCTTTAATGAAGCGCTCATCCCCAGGATCCTGCCAGAAACCAATAGGTGTTGAAGGGAAGGGCCTGGTGCAAACCAGCTCGCCGGTCATATCGGTAACCGACTCGTTACGCTGATTCCAGAATTCTACCGCCATGCCAAGTCCCCGGCATTGAATTTCGCCGGCGTACACGGGCAGGTTGGGGTTGCCCAACATGAAACAGGAGATGATGTCAGTTCCCCCGGAAATAGATGACAGGCAAACATCGGCTTTGAAATCACGGTAAATGTAGTCATAGCTTGTTTCACTTAAGGGCGACCCTGTCGACAGAATGGTCTTCACAGAACTCAGTTGATGAGTCTTGGCCGGTTTTAATCCCTGCTTTTCAAGACCGGCGATGTACTTGGCGCTTGTACCGAACACTGTTATGCCTTCATTGTCGATCGCGTCCAGCAGAATGTTACCGTCCTCGGCGAAGGGTGAACCGTCGTAGAGCACCAGAGTGCAACCGGTGCACATACCAGAGACCAGCCAGTTCCACATCATCCAGCCGCAGGTCGTGAAGTAAAAAAGCGTATCAGCACGCGAGATATCGGTATGCAGCTTATGTTCTTTCAGATGCTGGATGAGTGTTCCGCCGGCGGCATGAACGATACATTTTGGAATGCCCGTTGTGCCGCTTGAATACATGATGTAGAGCGGATGATCGAAGGGCAGCGGCGTAAAGGTTAATGGTGTGACGTCTTTGTCGATAAAATCAGCGTAGTTTTCGGCAATTTTCATTTGAGTCAGATCGATAGCCGCATCCAGCAACGGTATGACTACAACCGTTTCAATGCTGTCGATTCTTTTTTGAATGGCAGTGACTTTTTCCAGGCAATCAATGACCCTGCCATTGTAAATGTAAGCCTCGGTGGTGAACAAAAGTCGCGGTGCGATTTGCCCGAAACGATCACAGGCTCCGGTGGTGCCGAAATCCGGTGAACAGGAGGACCAGATGGCGCCGATAGCAGTGGTGGCCAGCATGGCAATGACTGTTTCCGGAATATTTGGCATTAAGCCGGCGACACGATCACCTTTGGTGATCCCGTGATGTCGCATGGCGGACGCGAGTCGTTCCACCTCCTGGTGAAGCGCTGCGTAGGTGTAGCTGCTTCGCTGACCATTTTCCAGTAAACCGATTAATGCAACCTGGTCGTCTTTGTGGCGCATCATGTTTTCCGCGAAATTTAATTCGCAGCCGCTGAACCAGGAGGTTCCTGGGAACTTGTCCAGGTTCGACGTCACCTGTTGGTAGGGTGAGGTTGCCTTGACGTCGCAGAAGTCCCAAATGGCTGCCCAGAATTCATCGGTGTTGATGACAGACCATTGGTGCAGAGCATCGTAAGTCGGAAAGTTTTGATTAAAACGCTGTTCAACATAGTGTTGAAAAAGCGTCATCTGGCTGTTGGTGATTCGGTCTTCGTTTGGTTGCCACAAGGGAGTCACGGCGCCGGGTTCCGCAGAATGAGATGGCCTGGTTTTGCCAGTTCCCGAGGCAGTAAAAAGGTATTCATCAGTTTTAGTCGTCTGCCAAAGGAAGCGGTTCAAAAGCCAGAAGATCTGCGCCGCCGTCAACGAGGTCACCTTTACTATAGAAAATCTCGTTGACTAACCCATCAACCGGCGCTTTGACGGCGTGTTCCATTTTCATGGCTTCCATGATCAGCAGGGTGTCCCCTGCGCTGACTGTCTCACCCTTGCTTACAAGAATATTGACGACCGATCCATTCATTGGTGCTTTAAAACCTGAGCCATCATCCTCGTCTACTTCTTCTCCCAGGTCGGTAACCTTGGTTGTGAACTCGAAAGTGCCATCACTCGTGAAAAGAGAAATCGTAGTAGCTCCTTCAACAGCGACTGCTGTCTGTCGATGGCCGTTGATAGTGGCAATCAAGTTGTTCCCCTCGAGACTGCCGCTAACAGTGTAGGAAGTGTCCTCGAAATTCATGTTGAAGGAGTCCGGCCCGCTTTTTGTTGTGCGGATAATACAATCAGCTTTGCCGACAACAATTGTCTCCACATGGGTGGCCGCAGCATTCGTTCGCCAGTTGTCGCAAGCATGCCAAGGGGATGTTCGGTCAGAAGCTGGTTTAGGTTGTGATTGGCGTCGCAACGTCAGGTAAAGGCAGGCAAGTGGTGCCACGGATTCGATGGGTATTGGTTTGGTTTCAAAAAGGACGGTTTCATTTCTTGTAATAAAATCAGTGCTGAGTTCTTCGGCGACAAATGCTTTGTGGGTAGCCAGACGATGCAGAAAGTCGATATTGGTGGTTACGCCAATGATGCGATAGGTCGCCAGTGCTTGCGCGAGGCGCTGCAGGGCAAGCCCGCGGTTTTCATCCCAGACGATCAGTTTAGCGATCATCGGATCATAAAAAACACCAACTTCGTCTTCCTGAATAACACCAGTATCGATTCGTACGTGAGCTGATTCAACGGGTTGTTGCAGCCATGTCAGTTTTCCTGCCGCCGGTAAAAATTCGTTGTCAGGGTCCTCCGCATAGATTCTTGCTTCAAAGGCGTGACCTGTGATGGTTAATTCAGATTGGGCGAGTGGCAGTGGTTCGCCGTTGGCTACTTTTAGTTGCCATTCGACCAGGTCCTGACCGGTAATCATCTCGGTGACAGGATGTTCGACCTGGAGTCGGGTGTTCATCTCCATAAAATAAAAGTGTCCAGTTGAGTCCAGCAGGAATTCGACCGTGCCTGCGCCGACGTAATTGACAGACCTGGCTGCACGCAATGCGGCTTCACCCATTTGTTCACGAAGACCATCAGGCAGCTTCGGCGCTGGCGCTTCTTCAATAATTTTTTGATGTCGGCGTTGTACAGAGCAATCCCGTTCGAACAGATATACGCCATTGCCCAGAGCGTCGCAGAAGACCTGAATCTCAACATGCCGGGGCTGTTCGAGATACTTTTCTACCAGCATGTCGGCGTCGCCAAAGCCTGTTAGCGCTTCTCGCTTTGCTGCGCCAAGCGCTTCATCAAACTCGCCGGGGCTATGAACTTGTCGCATGCCTTTTCCACCGCCACCTGAGACGGCTTTCAATAACACCGGGTAGCCAATCTCATTGGCTGCATTTTTAAGCAGGGTAGGGTCCTGGTCAGCCCCGTGATACCCGGGCAATAAAGGTACATCTGCCTTTTCCATCACTATTTTCGCGGCAGATTTGGAACCCATAGTCTTTATGGCTGTTTCCGGTGGACCAATGAAAACGATATTGTTAGTTTCACAGAGCTGACAGAATAGGGCGTTTTCCGATAGGAAACCGTAGCCTGGGTGAATCGCTTCACTGCGGGTTTGATTTGCAGCTTCAATAATTTTTTCCATTAGCAGATAGGAGTCTGCAGGTGCGGAGCCGCCAATATGCACCGCCTCATCGGCCATCTGTACATGCAGAGCGTTTGAATCTGCATCTGAATAGACAGCCACCGTTCGTATGCCGAGTTTTCTAGCGGTCCGAATCACCCGACAGGCGATTTCGCCGCGGTTTGCGATAAGAATTTTGCCAAACATTTAGTGAATTCCTGTATGAAAAATAGACATGCTCTGGCTACATCCTGAAGACGCCGAAACGGGTTTCAGCAATTGGCTTGTTTAGTGAGGCAGACAGAGCGAGGCCCAGTACTCGTCTTGTGTCTGTCGGATCTATCACGCCGTCATCCCAAAGTCTTGCGCTGGCGTAGTAGGGATGCCCTTCAGCATCAAAGTTATCGATGATCGGTTGTTTGAAAGACTGTTCATCCTCGATAGGCCATTCGTCGCCGGCGTTTTCGATCTGTGTTCGTCTTACCTGGGCAAGGACGCCAGCGGCCTGCTCACCTCCCATCACTGAAATCCGGGCATTGGGCCACATGAAGAGGAAATTGGGGTCATAGGCCCGACCACACATGCCATAGTTACCGGCACCGTATGAGTTGCCGATGATGAGGGTAAGCTTGGGTACCTTGGCACTGGCGACGGCCGTCACCATTTTGGCGCCGTGCTTGGCGATGCCGCCGGCTTCATACTGTTGGCCTACCATGAAGCCGGTAATATTTTGCAGGAAAATGAGTGGGATTTTTCGTTGTGCGCACAACTCAATAAAGTGCGCGCCTTTTTGTGCGGATTCGCTGAATAGCACCCCGTTGTTACCAATGATGCCGACAGGATAGCCGTACAACCTGGCGAAGCCGCAGACCAAAGTTGTGCCGTACAGTGCTTTGAATTCGTCGAACGCAGAGCCATCGAATACCCGGGCGATGATCTCGCGAACATCGTAAGGTTGGCGTACGTTCTTTGGCACGATACCGTTGAGGTCGCTGGCCGGGTACAGGGGTTCAATACTCTCTTTTACGTCCAGAGAAATGGGCTTTACCCTATTCAGGCGCGCTACAGCATTTCTGGCGAGTTGAAGAGCATGATGATCGTTTCTGGCGTAGTGATCGGTGACCCCGGACGCTTTCGAGTGAATATCTGCGCCGCCGAGCTCCTCGGCAGTGACTTCCTCGCCCGTCGCCATCTTAACGAGGGGAGGGCCCGCAAGGAATATTGTCCCCTGGCCTTTCACGATGATGGATTCATCTGACATAGCTGGCACATAGGCTCCTCCGGCGGTACAGGAACCCATCACCACCGCTAGCTGTGGGATGTTCTGTGCTGACATGTTGGCCTGGTTGAAAAAGATCCGGCCAAAGTGGTGTCTGTCGGGAAACACTTCATCCTGGTTCGGCAGGTTGGCGCCACCGGAATCCACCAGGTAGATGCAGGGCAAGTTATTCTCCTGCGCGATGTCCTGTGCCCGAAGATGCTTTTTCACACTGACGGGATAATAGGTACCGCCTTTAACCGTAGCGTCATTAACCACAATGACGCACTCCTGGCCGCTTACTCGACCGATGCCAGTGATAATACCGGCAGCTGGTACATCATCTTTACCGTACATGTTGTGCGCAGCGAGTTGTGAGAATTCCAGAAAGGGTGAGCCTGGGTCTATCAGTGCATCAATCCGATCGCGAGGCAACAGTTTGCCCCGGGCGATGTGCCTTTGCTGGTAGCGTTCACCGCCACCTTGTTTGATGCGTTCCACCTGGACATGCAGGTCGCTTACCAGACCCTGCATATGTTCTTCATTTTCAATAAAATCTTGAGACCGAGAATTGATTTTTGTCTTGATGGTGCTCATGGCTTACCCCGCCTCCGAGAAAAGTTCGCGACCAATCAACATACGCCGGATTTCCGAGGTGCCTGCGCCAATCTCATAGAGTTTGGCATCGCGAAGCAGGCGACCGGTATCGTAATCATTGATGTAACCGTTTCCGCCCAGCGCCTGAATGGCCTGCAGTGCACATTGCGTGGCCTGCTCTGCCGTATACAGAATCACAGCTGCTGCGTCTTTTCGGCTTTCGAGGCCTCGATCGCAGGCGCGCGCAACCGCGTACAGGTAGGCTCGACTGGCATTCAGCACGGTGTACATGTCCGCAAGCTTGCCCTGCATCAATTGGAATTCCCCGATCGCCTGGCCAAACTGTTTTCGGTCATGAACGTAAGGTACGACGATGTCCATACAGGCCTGCATAATGCCGACCGGGCCCCCTGAAAGAACCGTTCGCTCGAAATCAAGACCCGACATCAGCCCTCGCACACCCTCGCCTTCTTGGCCGAGGATGTTAACTGCAGGGACTTCGCAGTCTTCAAATATCAGCTCGCAGGTATTGGACCCTCGCATTCCAAGCTTGTCGAGCTTTGGTGCCTGAGAAAATCCGCCA
>JABGVY010000457.1 GCA_018645845.1 Gammaproteobacteria bacterium
ATAGGTAGGCCCGATAATTCGATCCCCTACCGTATGCCCGCAATTCTCTCCCGCTTCTACCACCTTGCCGACGGCATTCATTCCCGGCGTAAATGGGGCATCCAGTTTTACCTGATAACTGCCCTGGCACTGCAGGATGTCGGCAAAGTTAAGGTCAACGGCTTCGACCTCAATTCTGCAGACACCTTTCGGTGCGGTGGGCAACGTAACTTCTCCAACGCAAAGGTTCGTCCATGGATCACCCAACTCATTCATCTGCCAGGCTTTCATAATTTATCCTTCAGTACTTGTTCATCAAAAAATGTCCACCGGGAAGTTGCCATTCTATTTCAGGCTGAATTTGTTGAGCTCATCGCCACGGCTGACAAAACCCCTCGACCCAATCATATCTTCCTGGGTCATCCCTTCGAGTACATCGCTGTCATCGTCGACCATAGCAACGAATCTCTCTGCCTTCGGGTCACCCAACTCACCCAGCCTGCCAATGACTACCCCTTGCTGGGGCTGGTTATCGCGGCCGTAGAGCACCGTATAGGTCTCGATAGTCGCATCTCCGTTCGGTGATTCAGTAGAAGGCGTGTCCGGTGCGTCGTCCAGAGCCTTCTGGTAGGAAGCAGGATCAGTGCGGGCCCAGTCGCCTTCAACGGGGTTCGTGGAGTAAATGCCGGCAGCATGCTTACTGAAGTAACCACCGTTAGCCGTTACAAGTCCATAGCTGCCCTTGTCCGCTCGAACCTTTTCAACCATTGCAGCAATGGAGTTCATCACATAGTTATTTCCAGCACCACCATGGAAAGGCAGCCCACCAGTGATTGTCAGCGGTCTTGGATCATCAACAGACAGACCAAACGTATCTCTCGCCATCGCCACCGCACTGGGGAAGCAGGAATAGAAATCGATGTGTTCTATATTATCAATGCTGAGGTTCCCATTCGGGCCGGTATTTTCAAATACCTGCTCTGCCATCACCCGCATGGCTTCGCTCGAGTAATAATTCTGCCTGCCAAGAATACTTTTCTCTTTGGTATCCGAACACCCATGCAAAAAGATGAACTTGTCATCCGATATTCCGAGTTTCCTGGCGTGGTCAACCGAGGTAAGAAGCAGCGCGGCAGACTGGTTAATCTGGTTCATGGCGTTCATATACTTGGTATACGGCCAGGCCACGTAACGATTACTGTCTGTTGCCGTCGCAATCTCTTCCGCGCTACGCTGGACCGGATACCAGGCATGAGGGCTCTTAGCAGCGACCTCGGTAAACCGGGCAAACAGCTCACCCAGCCCTAACTGGTGTTCCTCAACGGAATGCCCCAACTGGTGTCGCCGCGCATTTTCGCTCATCGCATAGAAACCGGGTGCAAGCCAAAGGCCGTGCTGCTGCTCATGGAGCGTACTGAGCTCTGCATCTTCCACCAGGAATTTAGGGTCACCGGACGCTGCCTCCTGCCAGGATGGTTGTTCACCGGTCGTCTTAACAATTTTACGCGCAGTGGCCATGGCCTCTGCCCCCGCAAACAGCACAAACCGGGATTCGCCATTAGCAATGGCCTCGCTGTAACGATTCACCAGGTATTGCGGTCCATTGCCGCCATTGGGCATCAACCATTGACTTGCGCGGGTTGCGCCGATTCTATTCGCTAACGCCTCAGGAGAATTGCGAGTCGATTCCCGAAAACTCTTTACCATAACCAGCGAATCAAGGTCTGCAAGGCTAGCCTTTGAAATACCAGCATCCGCCGCCGCCTTGTAGACCGCCTGTTCCACCAGATCCAGCACAGAAGAACTATCAACATCAAACTCCCGTTCCGTCACCTGGCCAACACCTACCAACACCGGCATAGACTTCTCAACCATCAAACTTTTCCCACTCCAGAATCAGCATTAAGTATATCGCTGTAAATCAGAGAAGAATCTTTTTCCCTAAAAAAGACTCTTTACATACCGACGGTCGGTTTGTTAAAGTCCTCCCATGCCAAAACCACGCACACGGTCCGACTCCCGCAAAGAAGAATTTCTTGATCTTGCCGAGGAATTATTTGCCGATCTGGGTTACGAAAACACCTCTGTAGACCGCCTAATTTCCGGGCTCGGCGTCTCCAAGGGTGCCTTCTATCACCACTTCAGATCCAAGTCTGCTCTGCTTGACGCTGCGCTTGAGCGCTGGTTATTGCGTGCGGAAGCACACCTGAAAGAAGTGCTTGCAGGTAAAGCACCGGCCACTGAAAAGCTGCGGAACTTTATGCTGTCTCTGAGCGCAGTTAAATCAGAAAACCGCGAGTCGTCATTACAAGTCGGAAAGTTTCTGCTACAGGACGCAAATGCCATACTACTGGGTCGTATGCGCTGCGCTGCGCGCAGCCGTTTAGTTCCCCTATTAACGACAATCATCGAACAGGGGGCTCTTGAAGGCGAATTTCAGCTCGAGAATCCGCAACTCGTCGCTCGAATCGTTTGGGATATCTGCGAGGCGATGGACGACATATTGGGACGAACATTGATAGAAACAGGGGGTAAACGAATCGGGCCGGGCGAACTTTTGAACATCTACAACACCTATACGCGGGCAATCGAACGGGTCATTGGAGCACCAGAAAAGTCCCTGTACCTTGCAGATGACACAATATTTCAATCCTGGATCGAAGCGACTTCACGCAATGAGCTGGTTGGCGTATAGACAGCCATCTTGCCGATGTTTCCCGGAGTGCCTTGACCCTAAACTAATAATGAAAAGGATGAAGAACATGTTTCGATTGCTGCTGCTCTTATCTCTGACCTGGCCCGCAATTGCCTCTGAAGAACGCGCGCGGCAAGTCATCGACGAAATGGAACAGCTGTATCGCGGCGACTCCAGCGACGCCACCATGACGATGCAGGTGCAGACACCAAACTACAACCGAACACTAACAATGAGCAGTCAATCCTACGGCAAGGATTACGCGTTTTTTAGAATCCACGCCCCAAAAAAAGACCGCGGCGTTGCAACCCTGAAACGCGCTGAAGAGATGTGGAACTTCTTCCCCAAAATCAACAAAGTGATTAAGGTTCCACCGTCTATGATGATGGGATCCTGGATGGGCAGCGATTTCACTAATGACGACCTCGTAAAAGAAACGCAACTCATCGATGCTTACTCACTCGTCTTACTCGAAACAGACAATCAGTACAAGGTGACCCTCACTCCTAAAGAAGAAACCGTCACGGTCTGGGACAGGATCGAATACACCGTCTCAAAAGATCCATTATTGCCACTGTCACAAGCGTTCTTCGACGAAGATGGAGAAAAAATCCGCGAACTAACCTTCCATGAACCCAAAGAGTACAACGGCAAACTGATGCCTTCTATCATGGAAATGAGGCCGCTCAATAAGGAAGGACATCTCACTCGCATTGTGTACGACGACATTAAGTTCAATGTGCCCGAAATCACCAAGGAGACCTTTTCACTCCGAAACCTGAAGTCACGGTTCTAGCCATGTTGACCTTCCAAATTGCCTTTCGGAACATCCTGCGACAAAAACGACGCTCACTTCTGACCGGTCTCAGTATGACCGGCGGCTACGTACTCTTCGTTCTTGGCTATTCGTTACTAGAGGGTAGCTACGGCAACATCATCGACATTTTCACCCTTGATAGTACCGGGCACATCCAGATTCATCAGGACGACTACCTGAATCGCCCAAAAATTTACAAGACCATCCAGGACCAGGAAGAGATAAAAGCGGCATTGACAGACAATCCCGAGATCAAAAGTTTTACACCTCGAGTTTTCTCTCCGGCTCTTGCCTATGCCGGGGACAAGACAGCGCCTTCACGAATCATTGGCATTGACCCAGTACTCGAACCCACTGTCTCTCGTCTGCTTCAGAAGGTCGCTCAGGGCACCTATTTTTCAACGTCACCCAATCCTGATGGATACTATGAAGCGATGATTGGCCGAGGCCTTCACATCAGACTGAAACTAGATGTGGGTGACGAACTCGTACTTATCTCTTCGGGCGCAGACGGATCGATTGCGAACGACATCTTTGTCGTCTCAGCGATCATTGGGAACAAAACCTCCTTCGACCGAATGGCTGTATATCTGCCACTGGTTGCTGCCCAGGAGTTCCTGTCGCTCGGCGATGAT
>JABGVY010000203.1 GCA_018645845.1 Gammaproteobacteria bacterium
GATTTGATGAGGCACATATCAGCAGGATTACAGGTATCAGCTTGGTGATGTATTTCATGTGATTCCGGGAGCCTTTTCTTGATGAATTAACCTAAATGGAAGATTTGCGGGACGGCAGTCGGTGTGTGATGCTAACTGAAAGTGGCGGGCGAAGAAATCGTCCTGCATCGATTTGCAGGTCCTGTGAGGAAAAAATGGTTGATATTGATACAGGCACGGAGGAACTTCTCTGTCGTATTGAGAATAGGGTCGCAGTGGTTACGCTAAATAAACCACACAAAAAAAATGCCCTGGGTGATGTTCTGACGCCGGCGTTGAGGTCTGTGTTGCTGGCTCTTGCGGATGATGATCGTGTAGGTTGTGTCATGATCACCGGGGCGGGGGACGCGTTCTGTTCAGGCGGTGATGTCAGTGGCATGGGGGGGGGTGGAACAACTAAACCTCGAGATGAACGTGTCGCAGAACTGCTCCACAAGCAGGAAACGTTGACCCTGCGGATTCATGAGTTGAGCAAAGTCACTATTGCCGCGTTGCCTGGTGCTGCTGCGGGTGCGGGATTGTCGATTGCACTTGCCTGTGACCTCAGGGTCGCCTCGAGCAATGCATTTATCACTACTGCGTTCAGGAATGTTGGTCTTTCCGGTGATTACGGGGCCAGTTGGTTCCTGCCACGACTGATAGGGTTGTCGAAGGCCAAGGAATTATTCTATACGGCGAGGCGGGTGAGTGCCGTCGAGGGTGAAAGGCTGGGTCTTTTTAATCAGGTCTTTTCAGAGGAAACCTTTCGCGACGATGCCCTCGCCTACGCCCGGGAGATAGCTAATGGACCATCTTCGGTACTCTCGCGTATGAAAAAAAATCTTAACCAAGGCGTTGGCCAGGGTTTAAGGGCTAGTCTATTGCTCGAGGCACAGCACTTGATCGAGAGTGCTGGGTCCGCGGAGGCAAAAGAAGCAATCAGTGCGTTTATGGAAAAACGGACACCAAAATTTCACCCGTAGTTGGAGTTAAGTTATGAAGTATTTTATGGTCCTATGTCTCTCTATGCTTGGTCTTCAAGCCGGTGCAGATGAAGTAAAACAGATTGAAACACTCTACGAGCAATGGCGTGAAGCGGTCGCAACGGCAGATATTCCATCCTATGTTGCTGTTTTGGATCCGGATGTCAGATTAATCCCGCCTGGTGCTGACGTGATTGAGGGCGCAGCGCATTATGCACAGTTTCTGACGCCTGTGTTTGACGCGGCGACTTATAGAATAGAAGTCATTGCGCCCCCGAGGGTAGAAATTTTAGATGATATCGCGGTAGCCGAATATGAATATGTGGTTCACCTTAAGCTTAAAAACCCGGCTCAGGGGGTTACAGAGGCAGGAGCACTGACGGCATCGCGTACCGAAGCAAGGTACTTCGATGTGCTGAGAAAAAATGAAGCCGGCGAGTTTCGCGTCTGGCGCCACACCTGGCATTAGTTTAAGGGGGACGCAGGGGAGTAAGAGGGAGAGGAATTTAATACCCTGCCATTTTTAACCTGCTTCCTTTAAAACTGAAACGTTTTGGGACCTTCACAGGCGCTTGAGTGACCAGTTTTCTGTGTGGGTGATTCGCTCGCCTTTGTTCAATTGGGTAAGGGGGCCGAGACTTTCCAGTTCAAGCATCGTTCCGTCGGTAAAGATCTCGAGATTGCAGTTGCCATCCGGATAAGTTGCATCTTGACGATAGTCGATAGTTTTTGAGAACTGGTATCCGTCAACTTCGTAGTGTGCTGTTTGCATCTGGTGCAGAAACCCGAGCTTGGTGGAAGGCTTATTGGCCTCCTGGATGATTTCCAATCGATCCTCACACCAGTTAAAACGGGGATCGCATAGCTCAGTGTACGCCCACAAAGACATGTTTCGATTTGGCAGCAAGTCCAGGTCGGGGGTAGTGCTGGCGTCCTTTTCGGCGTGAGTCAAATCGTTTGGATGCAAGCCCCTGCGCGGCATTGGTATAACGGCTTTGCCACCCGGCTTGAATACCGTCAGACCCCAGGGGGCGATGCCGGAGTTCATGGTTCTGGCGGCTGTTAGGCTGTGATTGAGCACAACTCTGGATGTTGTTTCATCGAGAATGATTTCAATTTCTTTCTCAATTCCGCTTTCAGCCTCCGCGGGTGTGCGCAGACAGACATGATTTTCACCTATGATAGTAAACGATACCGGTTGGTTGTCCGGGAAGTAGGATGAGGTTGTCTCCGGGGCTATCCACAGGCGATGTCCGCCCCTGATCTGCCAGTCTGCTTCTCCGGATTTGCCCAGTTGATCATCAAATGTTTTGAATACGTTCATTCCGCCGTGGTGGCGGTAGGAGATGATTCGTGGACCGACGTCAAGCGTAATCAGCAACTCGACTTCACGGTTTGCAAGCACCAATACCCGTGTCCAGCCCAGGGCCGGTCTGATTTCTGCACTCATCGGTTTACTTCCGTTCCTTAAAGATTAACGAACACCGGTCATTGTGGTCCGCACCAGCCATCGTGCCCACACCAGATTGTTCAAAAGACCATTGCCAGTATGGTGTCTGTGATTGTGATCAGCAATGCCGCGATGAATGTTGTTCCGATATCCTCAATCTCAAAATCTTCCAATAACTGGTCGGTAATCCATAACAGAAAGGTATTGATGATAATCAGGAAGACCCCCAGTGTGATGATGATAAATGGTAACCCGAGCAGTTTGAGAACAAGGCCAAGCGTTACGTTGATCAGCCCATAAACGATAGCAACCACGACGGATGTGCCGTAAGAGTCGACATGCATGCCCGGCAGGGTTCGGGAAATAAACAGAATTGCAGCGCCCAGACACATTACGTGAAGTATTAAATCAATCATTGGCAGTTCTCCTTTGTATAGTTGTGATACAAGTTTCGTGCCGGATTATAAGTTATTGAATTAATTGAGTTAGATATTCTTCGTTTAGTGAAAATGGCGAATCAGTGGGCAATTTAGCCAGTTCTGCAGGATCCGTCGCACCAGAAATAGAGGTGATTTCTTCGGTGGGTTGACAGTAAATTGATTTATTCGAAATATCCCCGGGGCCTATTCTGCAGAGCAATTTCACAACGGGGTCGCCAATGGGCAAACTAGGCTTTTTGTAACAAACTGAAGGTAACCAACATGCTGGACCTACACTACTGGCCTACGCCAAATGGCAAGAAAGTCACCATCCAACTAGAAGAATGTGGCATCGAGTACAACCTGGTGGA
This sequence comes from Gammaproteobacteria bacterium, assembly GCA_018645845.1. Taxonomy (GTDB): domain Bacteria; phylum Pseudomonadota; class Gammaproteobacteria; order Pseudomonadales; family Azotimanducaceae; genus UBA9659. The sequence goes on from JABGVY010000203.1 coordinate 3,242, forward strand.
ATGTAATATCGGTAAGGGCGACCAGTTCACTGACAATTTCCTTTCGATTAACCCCAACAACAGAATGCCCACCTTGGTGGATCACGATCCGAAAGATGGACAGGGTCCGCTCTCGGTATTTGAGTCAGGTGCGATCATGCTCTACATCGCTGAAAAGACGGGTCAGTTCATGCCTGCGGATGCTCGCGGAAAATACAACGTCATGCAATGGGTGATGTGGCAAATGGCAAACCAGGGACCCAAAACCGGTGAGTGTGGCCACTTTCGCAGGCTCGACGACGGCCAGGGGGACCAGTCTTATGCGGTGACCCGATTTACTGATGAGGTCAATCGTTTTTATGGCGTATTGAACAACCAGCTGTATAACCAGCGCTACCTGTGCGGTGACGAATACACGATCGCTGACATGATCTGCTATCCGTGGACCATTAACTGGGAAGGCCAGGGCCAGGACATCAGTGAGTTCAAGTATTTCAAACGGTGGTTCGACGAGTTGGGTGATCGTCCCGCGGTACAAAGAGGCATGGCCGCAGGATCAGAACTGCGAAATGATTTTTCCAAAATTACCAGGGAAGAAGGCGTCAAACTTCGTGCGCTGCTCTATAACCAGCGTGCCAGGCCAGCACCTGAAACCGGAGGGATTGAAGTGTAATCAATGGTTGGGAGCCTGTGGCGGGACCCGTTACGCGTTCACCGCTGGCCTCTGTCTGTGATGCGTCCAGTAGGCAGCAAGCCGATTTTACTGAGTTTTCTGATGCTCGTCGGCAAGCAGGGCTATTAGCCGGAAGAACCCGTGGGTGAATTTGCCCCAGGCGAAGTTCAGGAACAGTGCAAGAACACAGCCTAGATGAACTGCCAGCAATAGTCCCAGTGCCCCGGTTCCCTGGGCGATGGGTAAGCCGAGGCCAGTCAGGCTGGTAAAAAACAGGAGTACTGTCAGGCTCATGCCATAGCCATTGTCAGATGAGACCAAGCGGTGATCAGTTGTCTGCTTTGTTCTGAAGAGACCCGCACAGCCCACCAACAACATGATCCCGCCAGTCACTCCGAGTATTTTTGGCAGGGTTAGCCAGCCATAAGGTGCTGGAACATCGAGCCCGTAATGATAGAAAGTTCCCACCAGGGTCGCGGAGAAACACAGAAAGAAACCGATCAAAACGAGATGGTGAAAGCGCCGCTTCCATAACGAAGGTGATTCCCCGGATTCGTAACAGCCGTCGCCATGCCCACCATCAAGGTTTTTCAACGTCAGCGCACTGGTGATAGCGGCGCTGTAGCTCGCCATGCCGATTGACCAGGGGCTCGGCAATGAAATGGAATGCCAGTATTCGCGTAGGGTCATCCACCAGCTAATGACAACCGCCAAGGCCGCAAATGAAAAAATACTCGCCATCACGGAATGCGGCATCAGATTGTAGAAGTTAACCTGGGGAGCAAGGATGTGTGACACGCCAGCCTGTTCGGTCACGGCCAGTAAAAATAAGCTGATGGAAACCAGCAGGCTTGTCGCCATAAACCTGCTGCCATTGAGTACTGCCGGCTGCATAAATGCAGGCCAAAGGAACTGTGTATAGCTTTCAAGGCGTGCCTGTTCGAAAACCGCCGGCACATTGATGTCGAATTCATGTGGGTCCGCATACTGACAGTGCTGGTAGCAGGCGCCGCATTGATGGCAAAGGTTGGACAGGAACTCGATATTATTTTTCGTGAATGCGGTTTGTCGCTCCATGGCCGGAAAGACAGCGCAGTGCCCTTCGCAATAGCGACACGCGTTACAGATGGTCATGACCCTGATCGCTTCGGCGGTTGTCTTGTCAGTGGGCATGCTTGGCTGCCTCCTTGCCTGCAATACGGCCGAAAACATGCCCGATCGTCATACCAATACCGGCGAGGTATCCGTGGCCTAAGATGTTGCCTGCCATAACCTCTCCTGCAGCGAAAATATTCTCGCAGGCGTTGCCTGATCCGACTTGAAGTCGCGCTTGATTGTCCACTGCAACTCCAAGGTAGGTGAAGGTGATGCCGGGTCTTAATGGATAGGCGCTATATGGCGGTGTGTCTATCTTCCTGGCCCAGTGGCTTTTGTTAATGAGTAAATCTTGGGTGCGGCAGTCGTCAAGAGCCTGGTGATTGAATGAGCCAGAAATTGTCGCCGCGTTGAATTGATCAATGGTTTGCAGGAGCGCAGCGGCCGGAATATCGATCTGTTTTGCCAGGCCGTCAATCGTTTTTGATTTTAGGGGTGGTAGTACAGTGGGCATAAAAAGCCCGTCGGCTTTGGCGTCTGTGATCGCATAGCCAATTTGGTCGGTCTGCGCTGCTATCAACCTGCCCCAGATGGCGTAGCGCTTCGGCCAAAAATCTTCACCCTCGTCAAAGAACCTTTTACCCGCGTTATTAACAACAATACCCAGGGGAACTGAATCGACCCGGCTAACAATACCGCCGTCATATGTCGGTGCACGTCCATCAATGGCGACGGCGTGGCACTGGTCTGGATCGCCAACCTGTTTGAATTCCGCGTCAAGCAGTTGACGCAGAATGTTGCCTTTATTGTATGGGGTGCCACGCACAAGGAAATTTCTGGCCGCGGGTCCCCAGGCCTCTTCAAGCCAATCAAGGTTCGCTTCAAAGCCACCCGCGGCGGCAACCAGGCAATGGCCCGAGATACGGTGAGTGTTGCTTTCCTGTTGGTAGGTGAGGTCGATAAAACGGGTACCTGAAATATTCAGGTCGATGTTCGTTGCTTCATAAACCGTATGCACGCCAAGGTTGGCGGCGAACCGGTAAAGAGAGTTGACAAGGGCCTTGCCACCCCCAAGGAAAAAAGCGTTGGTGCGGCCAAGGTGAAGTGTTCCGGACAATGGGGGCTGGAAGGCGACACCATGGTCTTGCAGCCACGTTATAGCGTGTTCAGATTCCCGGATAGTGAGTTCTGCCAGCGCGTGATCAGTCTCACCGCCAGTAACCCGTAACAGGTCGTCAAGGTACTCATCGAATCCATAGGCACCCTCCATGGGGAAGGCACCTGATTCGTGCATTGGACGTAGATTTCGAGTGTGCCTTGTATTTCCGCCACGCATGGCTCGGGGAGCAACTTCAAGGATACAAACAGATGCCCCGTTTTCCGCAGCCGTAATCGCGGCGGTCAGGCCCGCTTGGCCACCGCCAAGGACAATGACATCAAAGTGATCTGTGGAGGTCACTGGAGGTGAAGATTACTTATCGGTAACGGCACCTTCGGAGGCCGAGCTGACCAGCTTTGCATATTTCGCAAGCGTGCCACGCGTCGCATAGGGCGCAGGCTGAGTCCAGGCGGAGCGCCGCTGCTCGAGGGTTGTATCGTCAACATGGACATCTATGCTCTTGGCTTCGGCATCGATGGTGATGGTATCACCATCCTCGATGAGTGCGATGGTACCGCCGTCAAATGCCTCCGGGGTAACGTGCCCGATGACAAACCCGTGGGAGCCACCGGAGAACCTGCCGTCTGTAATCATGGCGACCGAATCGGACAACCCGCGACCATTGATTGCGCTGGTTGGAGAAAGCATCTCTCGCATACCGGGTCCGCCGCGTGGACCTTCGTATCTAACGACGACGACGTCACCGGCGACGATCGAACCGGAGAGGATAGCCTTGAGTGCCGCTTCCTCGCCATGGAAACACTTTGCGACCCCTTTAAAGTGAAGGCCTTCGTGACCTGTGATTTTAGCGACAGCCCCTTGGGTTGCGATGTTGCCTCTCAGGACGACTAAGTGTGAATCTTTCTTAACCGGATTATCCATTGGGCGGATGACTTTCTGGTCTGCTGGGTAGGGTTTTACGTCCTCCAGGTTTTCCGCCAGAGTCTTACCGGTAACCGTCAGGCAGTCGCCGTGCAGCAAACCCTCAGACAGCAATATTTTCATCAGCGGTTGAATTCCACCGATTTCGATAAGTTCGCTCATAGAGTATTGTCCCGCCGGCCGCATATCAGCGAGTACGGGGACGCGAGCGCCGATCCGACTGAAATCATCGATGCTCAGCGGGATTCCCGCGGCATGGGCTATCGCCAGAAGGTGCAGGACCGCATTGGTTGATCCTTCCAGGGCGATGACGACGGTGATCGCGTTTTCAAACGATTTTATTGAAAGAATATCGGAAGGCTTTATGTCCTGCTCAATGAGTCTGACGACAGCTTCACCGGCGGCGTAGCTGTCGGCCCGCTTGTTATCTGAAATGGCTTCCTGTGCAGATGAATTAGGCAGCGACAGGCCCAGCGCTTCTATCGCTGAAGCCATGGTGTTGGCGGTATACATCCCTCCGCAGGAGCCAGGGCCTGGAATCGATGTTGATTCAACGTCTTTCAATTGAATATCCGATATTTTGCCGGCAGCATGCTGGCCAACTGCCTCGAACACGGACACGATATCAGTCCGATCTTTTCCTGGTTGGATAGTGCCGCCATAGACGAACACACTGGGACGGTTGATTCTGGCCATTGCCATTGCGCAGCCCGGCATATTTTTGTCACAGCCGCCTATAGCAACGAAGCCGTCAAAGCCTTCAGCGCAAACGACGGTTTCTATGGAGTCTGCTATGACCTCGCGGGACACCAGTGAATACCTCATGCCGGGGGAACCCATTGATATGCCATCAGAAACGGTGATGGTATTGAAGGTCACGGCCTTACCGCCGGACTCGTCGGCACCCATGCCTGCCGCGTCCGCCAGCTCATTGATGTGCATATTGCAAGGCGTTAGGTTACTCCAGGTTGATGCAATGCCCACCTGTGACTTTTCAAAGTCTTCCTCTGTAAACCCTACGGCATATAGCATTGATCTGGCTGCGGCTTTTTCGTTGCCATCAACTACCAGTGATGAATAGGGACGTTTACTCTTGTCGTTTGCCATGGGTCACTCTCGTAGACTGTTTGGAGCAGCAAATTACACGATTGCCCAACGCTATGCTATCGACAAGTTTGCAAGATAGAATGTCGAAAAGTGGAATGGAGAGAACTCGATGGCGCAAGACTGGAAAGGCACGGCCTATAACCAGGTACCACACTCCAGGAATGAAATTCATGGAGACAAGGTCGCGAAGCATTTTGGGTTTAAAGGCGGTCTTGTACCCGGGGTCACTGTTTCGGCCTATCTGCTGCACCCCGCTGCGGTCAGCTATGGCATGGATTTCCTGGAAAGGGGTTTCGCACATGTACGGGTTAATTCGCCGCTTTACGATGAGCAGGCTTTTAAAGTTCATATTGAGAACCAGACCGAGGATCAGGCCCGGTCCCAGCATCAAGGGCAGGTCGATCAGGGATACAGCGCTTTACTGGTGCCGAAGGGTGAGGCCCCCTGTGCAACAGCCGAAATTCATATTGCCGGGACAAAAACGGACCCACCGCGGAGGCGGGAAGATGAGCTCGGAGACCCAAATGCCCCATCAGTGCCGGCAACCCGGGCAAATATGGAGTCGTTGCGAGAGTCAGGTTGTAAAGCATTTACTTATCGTTGGAACGCTGATCACGAGATGAGTACCTATCTCCGTGAAAAATCAGGGATGGCCCCGCCCTACAGTATGGATGAGTATGCGAACCCGTCTTTTGTCCTGGGAATCTCCAATTGGGTACTGGCCGCCAACGCCTATATGAATCCCTGGGTGCATATGGAAACAAAGTCCCAGAACTATGCGCCGATTCCGCCGGGTACAAAAGTGGTCGGTGAGATGGAAATTAAAAACC
>JABGVY010000124.1 GCA_018645845.1 Gammaproteobacteria bacterium
GCTGACAGCATCCTTCAGGGGCTCCAGGCAAAGGTATAAACATACCGCCGCTATCGCATAATTCACGAAAGCCAGCGAGGAGAGCGACCAGCCGATAGCGTCTTCACGTCCAAATACATAATCGTTCATCAGCCCGATAATTAAAGGGGCGAACAAGTAGGACAAAAAGCTGACGCAGATCAAATACACTGCAATCATCTGGCCTCTTAACCTGTTTGGCGAAATCGCCTGGAGCGCAGCATTAGAAAGACCCGGCGGCATCGCCATGAAAAAAGTGATCGGAATAATAATCGCAATCGCCAGCCAGTCACTTGAAACCAACGGCATAATCACTGCCAATGGACCCAACCCAATCGTGCCATAAAAAGCCAAACGCATAGGCGCGTCTGCCCTGCCTTTTGCCAACCAGTAACCTGCGTAGTAGCCGGCACCGATACTCCCCATAACCCCCACAATTAGCGCAATGGCCCCATAGGTAAGGCCAATCTCTGTGCGGGTCCAGCCATGAATTCGGACGAAAAACTCGACAATCCAGGTTAAAAAAGCAAAACCCTGAATCGACAGACAAAGATAGCCAATGAAATGGTAGGTAAGATACTTTCGGCGGGAAAGACAGAACTGCCAGAGCTCGCGATAAGAATATCCTTCAGTACGCTCCGCGCTCGCGCCTTTCCTTTCAGGCTCCTTAATCGTAAACATCAACAAGGCTAGTAATATGCCAGGAAACCCGACGACAACTAACACTGTCTGCCAGGAGTACATCTCGCCAAATACCGGCATCACTATCAGCGGGCGAGCCTCCAGGTAATCTATCAGGGGCCCTCCGACAATATTTGCAAGGCCCGTTCCAATAAAAGGCGATGCTGCGACGATGCCGTAAGCCAAGGGTAGCCGATGCTGCTCAAAATAGTCCGCAAGAATTGATTGTGTGGCTGGTCCGAGTGATGCTTCGCCAACGCCAACCCCCATACGGGCGACGAAAAGAGACCAAAATGAATTGGCCATACCCGCTAGTGCCGTCATCGCGCTCCAGCTGAAGATACCTGCGGCAATAACGTTACGCCGGCTATACCTGTCTGCAATTCGCGCAAGTGGTAGCGTGGTCAGTGAGTATACTGCTGAGAACGCCAGGCCGATGATCAGAGAAATCTCGGTATCTGAAAGGCCGCCGAGATCGCGCTTGATAGGGCCAATCATGACATTCAGGATCTGCCGATCAATAAAGGACAGCGTCGACGCAATGGTCAACAGGAAAACTACATACCACAAGGTTGCGTTAGAACGGTTCATTCGCCGGCAGCAACCTTAACGATCGTTTTACCAAAAGTTTTCCCATTAAGCATGTCGCAGAACGCCACACCGCAATTCTCTATACCCTCGTATAGCGCTTCGTAGCTCTTGAGTTTGCCTGACTCCAGCCAGCCAACGAGCACTTCTCTTGCGACTTCGTAGTCCGAGGTCCAGTAGTGAGTCATGAAACCTTCCAGCTTTGCACAATTAGCCACCAGCCTGAAAAGGTTGCTGGGCCCCGTACCATTTTCCGACGTGTAGTCGGCCACCGCGCCACAAAATGCGATCCGTGCCTGGTAGTTAATATGTTCCAACACAGGCTCCAGAAGATTTCCACCAACATTGTCAAAATAGACATCAACTCCATCGGGGCAGAGCTCACCGAGCGCCTGACTAATATCGTCTGTCTTATAGTTGATGGTCGCGTCATAACCCACTTCTTCTTCCAGCCATTTACATTTTTGCGCATCGCCAGCAAAACCAATGACCTTCCCTGCACCCATCGCTTTCGCGATTTGCCCAGCGGCGTTTCCAACCGCACCACCGGCAGCCGACACAAGCACTGTCTCTCCGGGCTGCAACTTCGCTACACGCTCTAAACCGAAATAGGCAGAAAGACCAGTATCCCCCAACAAACCCAAAAACAGGTTCGCCGGCTGCTGAAATTTTTCTTCGATAGGAACCAACTGATCCTGGTCGGTGGCAATTGAATAAGCTTCCCAGGCAAGCCGCCCGACAAGCACCTCACCTACTCTCAAGTCATCTCGATTGGATTCAACAACCTTGCCGGCCGTCAACCCCATTACCGGAGACCCAAGCTCCATCGCAGGCAGCACATCGTCACCGGAGCCCTCATCCATCCAGTTCCTGAAACCTGCATCCAGCGACACATACAGATTCTCCAGAAGCGCTTCATTGGGCCCGGGTGTTGCGACCTCTGTCTCCACAACCTGAAAATCCTCCGGAACGGGAACACCAGAGGGGCGTTTTGCGAGTACAACCTGTTTATTAATCACGTCTTTCCTGCTGATAAACGACCCGCCAAGTATAACGGATTACAATCGCTGCTGACTGTTTTAGTGGTATTCTTTACATCCTTTAAAAATAACGGAGTTTTTCGATAATGTCCGATGAAGTTGCCCGCGTCGCAACCTGTCCTATCCATGAAATAAGCCCAATGCATCCGGAGATTTTGAAAGCGCCCTGGGTCATGAACAGGCGACTACGGGAAGAAGCCCCGGTATTCCAGGACCCGAATACCGGGTTATTTTTTGTTTCGCGCTATGCGGATGTGCTTGAAATAGCAAGAGACCATAAAACTTTTTCGAGCCGCATGATGGGCCCAACTCGCGCCATGACCGGATCAGAAGACCCGGAGGTGATGGAGGTTCTCAAATCCGGGTATGAAAACGTGCCCACGATGCTAACGGAAGACCCACCGAATCAACGGCGTTATCGAAAGTTTGTCGACGGCGCTTTTTCACCCTCTAGCCTGAAAAGCCTGGAACCCTTTATTGAGGGCCTATCAAACGAATTGATTGACGCCTTCATTGACCAGGGCCAATGCGAATTTCTTTCCGGCTTTGGTGTGCCTCTGCCGCTACGGGTCATTGTTTCTCAGCTTGGAGCTCCTCAGGAAGACCTGCCGCTGTTCCGTAAATGGACAGAAGCGTTTATTGGCAACCTCAGCCAACAGCTTGACCGGGCAGGAACGCTGCAGGCCGCGAAAGACATGGTGGAGTTCCAGCATTACTTCGTTGCCCGCATGAACGAACGCCGCAACGCACCGGCCGATGATATTTTGTCTAAATTGGTCAATGCGAGCTTTGACGGCGAGCAACCACTTACCGACGCGGAATGCCTGTCAATGCTCTCTCAAATCCTTGTCGCGGGCAATGAAACCACCAGCGCATCCCTGACAGAGGGCATCTGGCTATTGATAGAAAACCCTGACCAATACCAGTTGCTGAAGGACGACCCTTCTCCTGAAATGATATCAAGGCTGGTTGAAGAAGTGCTGCGAATCTCAAGCCCATCGTCAAACATGTTTCGTAGAACCACTCGCGACGTTGAAATGCACGGGGTTACCATCCCCGAGAATTCGATTCTATTCGCCCGGTTCGCCTCAGCTAACCACGACGACACCCAGTTTCCTGAAGCAGCCACATTCAACCTGATGCGCGACAACTTGAAAGACCAGGTGGCTTTTGGCAAAGGCGTACACCACTGCCTTGGTGCCGCACTCAGTCGGCGGGAAATGAATATCGGGTTCAAGGTCATACTGGAAAGGATGGAAAACTTCAGACTTGCCGAAGGTGCATCGGAGCCAGAGTTCTCGGCTAATGCTCTTCTACATGGTATGACAGGCCTCGATATCGCCTTCGATAAAAAGTGACTATGGTTCAGCACAAAAAAAGGGGCTAACGCCCCTTTTTTTATGCTCGTTATATCGACCCAGTTTAGACGCGCTAAACCCCTTGTTTTCAAAAGGCTGATTTCTCTCACGCTGGTGCCACTGGAGCTGCATCCCCGGCCCCCCTGAACCCGACCGCCGGTAGGACCTGTTCGGTGAAATTGAGAACCCCATCACATTATCATGGCTGTAATCCATCTATTGTGTTCAGCAGAACAAGGCAACCCAACCTTAACTCTGGTCCAGAGAATATATCATGCTAAAAAAAATCGTTATAAGTTCCCTGTTAGCGATAACACCCGTCGCGGCCCTAGCGAACCCTCCACCATGTGCAGCGAATTGGCCAGCGGCGGCGCCGGGGGATCTACTGGCGACGCACGTGGAAGACCTGGGCGGAGATGACACCTTTAATGCTCTTAAATCGAAAAAAGGAAAAATTTTTGTCGTCGGAACGACCAATGCCAGCGGCTTCGACGACATGGTCGTAGCGAAATATAGGCATGATGGCGCTTGTGGGCTAGAACTGGACCCCGGATTTAATGGCGGGCTACCAATCGTCTTCGACTTCGATCTTGACCCTAACGCACCCTTCAACCATAACAGTGGAACGTGGATCGACCTGCGTCGTATTGACACCGACGATGACGGCATTAAAGACGATCACGAAATCTACGCCGGTGGCACAACCGAAATGGGCCAGGGAATACTGGTCAAAGCGGGGGTGGCAAAGTTCCTAAGCGACGGCTCGCCGGACCTTAGCTACGGTGGCGGACCGCTCGGCGGTGGTTTGCCAGTACCAGGCTCGAGCATTCTGGCTTGTTCCGTCGATTATGATTCGGTAGCGGACGGATTTGTCACCAGCGAGGGCGAAGCCATTTTTGCAGGTCAATCAGCCAATGGTCCAGGGGGCCTTGGTGGCCGAAATTATGACTTCTATTCCGCTAAAATGGATCCTACCGGCAGCCCCGCCCCCTGGGCCAACGGTGGGTGTGCCGTAGAACAGTACGGTGGCCTACTTAATGGATGGGATGCCACTGAATTTGCCGTGTCGACGATGGATTTCGATGGCAAGGTATTGAGCGTTGGTGCGGCGTCTATAGTCAACAGCGGTAACGACATCCAACTCATTCGATATCTTTCGGATGGGGCCTACGACCCTAGCTTTGGTAATGGCGGCGTGAAAACTACCAGTGCATTAACCCTGGGACCACCAGCCTACTACCTCACCGTAAAAGATGCTGCATTGGCGAAGCTCTTTAACTTGCGCCGAATTGTCGTTGTTGGCCGAGGCATCGACTGGGGGGCGGGGGTGATTCCAGTTGGATCTGCCATCGACATGTTCATTATCCGGTATCTAGAAGATGGCGACATTGATATGGCCTTTGGGACCAATGGTTTCATCAGAAGCGACCTTGGCTTGACAAGTATTGAACCAAAAGCAGTCACAATAGACCGATGGAAACGCACCATTGTTGCGGGCGAATACGGAAATCCGGGGCCTCAGGGGGACAACGGTATTTTTGTCGCCCGGTTCGATATGTTCGGCAACCTAGACGCGACCTTCGGCGTGAATGGCGTGGTCACGACAAATGGGCGTGAAAACGTAGCGGAGATAGGTATCGCGCACGACGGTAAAAGTATTTTCGTCGTGGGCGGTTCGCCGGTTGGTTCGTTAGACGCAATGATTTATCTTTTTAAAGGGTAGCATGCCCCCACTTTGATGCCCCTTTACTGTCAGCACTAACTAGACAAATCACAACGTTGAATAAGAGATAGTTTTGCCCATTGTTAAACCTAAAAGAAATAACCAGAGAGAAATAACCAGAGAGAACTACAGTGAACGAGAGAAGAGCTACCGCTCAAGGCAGTGTCAAGACAGCCGCTGCCATGTGTTGGCAAAAGTTCTACTGGTTTCCTTGTAATCCTGGAATTTCCGGTTGATTCGATTGAAAGTGACTATGGTACCGGCATAAAAAAGGGGCTAACGCCCCTTTTTTTTGTGCCGGTTAAATGAGCCTAGTCTAAACGCTCGATGATCGTTCCTGTCCCAAGACCGCCACCACAACACATTGCAATCAGCGCATATCGACCCCCTGTACGCTCAAGCTCATGTAACGCTGTGGTGATCAAACGAGCACCTGTGCTGCCCGTTGGATGACCCAACGCAATCGCACCACCGTTGACATTAACCTTTGACGGATCAATACCCAGGTCCTTCTGCCAGCCCAGAACAACAGACGCAAAGGCCTCATTGACCTCGAACACATCGATATCGTCGATGGTCAAATTCGCCCGATCGAGCGCTTTGCGGCTTGCCGGTATCGGCCCCTTCAGCATGGTGACGGGATCAACACCGACCAACGTGGTAGATACGATCTTGGCCCTGGGTTTAACGCCAAGACGTTCGCACGCTGCGCCTGAAGCCATAATGACAGCTGCTGCGCCATCGGACACCTGTGAACTGGTACCCGCGGTATGAATCTCTTGACCAGGCACCGGTGCCAGCCCCGCGAGAGAATCGAGTGTAGTCGCCCTGAGTCCCTCGTCTTTTGTAATAGTCTGGGTTTCACCGGTTGGCTCGAATTTTTCATTCAGTATCGGCGCTTCGATACCGACAACTTCACGATCAAATCGACCCTCTTCCCACGCCTGGATGGCTTTTTGCTGACTCTCGAGCCCGAACTGATCTGTATCCTGACGCGTAATCTGGTACTCCTCAGCGATCATCGCCGCACCCATAAACTGGCTGGTTGGCTGATACAGGTTTGCGTAGTTCTCACCCATGGGCGAACCATCTTTCATCGCCGCACCCAGTGGAACCCGAGACATCATCTCAACGCCACAGCTCATGACTACATCCTCGATACCAGCACCGACCATCGATGCCGCCATGGACGTCGCCTGTTGGCTGGAACCGCATTGCGCGTCCACCGTTGTTGATGCAACTTCAAGCGGCAATCCCTGGCTCAACCAGGCAATACGGGCGATATTAAATGTCTGCTCGCCGACCTGGGAGACACAACCGCCCACGACCTGATCGATCTTCTCTGGCGCAATACCGCTCCGATCCAGCGCTGCTTTTTGGACCTTACCCAAAAGGTCAGCCGGTTTTAGCCCAGCCAGACCTTTGCCGCGCTTACCAATTGGGCTTCGGCAAGCTTCTACTATGTATACATCTCCCATGGATCTTCCTCTCAGGAATAGTGAATAAATGTCAGCGGAGAGGATAACGAAATTGCGCGCCGAGTAAAAACATCATTTCTGTCATGGATTAAGCCCTACGGCGTCAAGCCTTACGCGCTAGCCCTTGCTTTTGAACGGTGATTAAAACAGGGCTAAACAGGCGTAAGAAGGAAGTGCCCATGGCTCGCAGCAATGGGTTTGTTGAATTCGTCCTGCCAAATCTCTGCTCGAACATTGGCCACACGACGCCCCTGGCGCGTGACCACCGCACGCCCAAAAGTTTCAACCGGTCGACCCGATCTAAGATAATCAATTGAGACGTCTACGGTCTTGGGCAGTCGTTCACATTGGGTGTTAAACAAAAGCTGAATCACCGAAGTGAGTTCAAGGAAAGCACCAATTGCGCCGCCATGTATCGCCGGTAGCGTCGGGTTTCCAATTAACATTTCATTGAACGGGAGGATGGTCGTGACCTCATTTCCCTTCCTGTCGACCTGTACGCCCATAAATTTCGCGTATGGAATGTGGTCGAGCAACGCTTGCATATCTTCTGCCCGGCCTTCTTCCCTCAGTTGTTTCAATATCTGCATGTTTCAGGGCCTCGGCTGGTTGGGCGTACCCATCATGAAGGTTGCCACTGATGTTGCCACCGGATCGTCTTCACTTTCGTGATAGGCAACGGCCCTGACAAAAGCAATCGTTTTTGTTCGTTTGTAGCATTCCGCCGTGACCAGCAGGTCAACGTGTGGCGTCGCCGGTTTCATATAGTCAATTCGGATGTCCAGAGTCGCCATGCTCAGACCGTCGTGCCAGTCTTCACTCACTCTTACGGCCGACCCAGAGGCATTATCCAGCGCAGCAGTAATAACGCCGCCATGGATAACCCCGGAGTCTGGATCGCCCACCAGATGCGCCGCATAGGGTACCTTCACGGTCAGCTTAGAGTCTGTTGTGTCTTGCACAGACATCCCGATGGCAAGACCATATGGGGATACGCCTGAAATTGTTTCATTCATATGTGTTAGCCAAGCCGCATAAAAACCAGCTCCAAACCTTAGCACTAAATCCCTGGAAAGGAACATGAGTTCAAAATTCACCGAATCGTTCCTGGCCGCGTGCTGAGCTTATGCATTAGGTCGATTAAGCTCGACAGGTAAGCTATCCTGTTACGGTTTGAACGCAATGTATCTGACTTTATGAAACCGACATCTCGACAGCCGTTCCAGCATTACCGGGCGTCCTGGATGTTCGCAGTGCTGACCTTGACGTTCGGCTGTTTCACGGTGACCGCAAGTGACTCCTTCCTCATCAACAATGTCGACGGGGACCTGACAATAGGGCCCCTGCAACGAGCTGAAGACATTTCGACCGCCAGAACCCGGCTAGACAAAAACAATCTGCGCTACAGTTTAGAAGACACCCTTGCGAAGGAATCTCTCGGGTTTATCGTCGTTTCCAACGAATACACCAGCAACGCCGCTGCATCAGACGACCTGCAGAGATTAGCGGAGTCTGGCATTAAGGACTACCTGTATGTCGCGCGTGGCGACTATGCCGACAGAATCTCTGTGGGGGTGTATAACCAACATGCCGTTGCACAAAACAGGGCAGCTGAGCTGAACAACTTCGGGTTCACGTTCAACGTCATCGAACGGTTTCGGACGACGGATTCAGGTACAAGCATCCTTATTCGAGAACCAGGACTCGGCAGCGATGAACTGGAAAGAATCCTTGCAGATCAAGCCGCCAAAGATGTGCCTGTTCGCAAGAGCATCAGCGCTCAACCGACTGATACTGATATTAGCGACGTCCCGGTTCTTGAATCAGGTGAAGGTGAACTGAAGGTTGAGAAAAACAAAGCTGAACCCCTTCAGAAAGAAGACATAATCACGACACCGGATGCTACATCCGTCACCCGCACCCAACAGCCAGCTGAAGACTCAGGCTGGTTGTGGTACCTCATTACCGGCGTAGCAATCATCGCAGCACTGATCTTTGCGGGCGCTCTTGCCTATTATTACCGACAACAAAGATCGCAAAACGAATGGATTCCGCCGTCACAAACCAACGAACCTGCTCCAGTCGCCCCTAAGCCCTCTACAGAAGAACGGCTCGACATTTCGACGTCTCCGGAACCGCCAAGCCAGCAGGTGATATTCGATTACGCGGAAGCAGTGCTCGAAGGGAAACGAAACGACCCCTCTGCCAGAAGTCTGACAATTCTGGGTACCGAAGACACTGCGACTATGTACCTGATGCGAGATTTACTACTACTGGTGCAGCTCGAAGAAAAGACGCCATCCGTAGAAGCATTCGCGTTCGATAGCCGCTCGTTAGTAGAAAACCTGATTAAGCGGGTGTCGGCAGAGAACCCCGGCCATAGCGCTAGCCTGCGGTCAGCGCCTTCGGAAGATTTGCCGCTCTATTTGTCTCTGGATGCCAACAAACTATCAAAAATTCTCTCGATTCTACTCCAACAAGCAATCGAACAAACGGACACTGGCCTGATTTCAATTCACCAGCAGTTTAAAAGTGAACAGCTCATCACAGAAATTCATTACCACCCTTCAGGGGGAAATGTCGCCACAGAGCTTGAAGCGATGACAAACCCTGCCTTGCACAATACATCCTTAAGTATAGGCGAGCGGGTGAAGTTCGGTGTCGCTAACCGACTGGCACTGGTACTAGACGGCCGACTGGACACGAACTTTAGCGCCGGAAAAGCAATCGTTAGCATTTGCTTGCCTGCCGTCGAAATACAACCCCAGCAACTCGACCTGCCGCACGGCAAAAGCATCGAGGAACTCATTGCAGCAGAAGCACGATCCAAAGAGGTAATGGAGCGGGCAGAACGAGCAGAAGCCTTTGGTCAACAACAGAGCGCAC
>JABGVY010000280.1 GCA_018645845.1 Gammaproteobacteria bacterium
CCATCCTTGCCGTTTGTCGACAAAACTACGTACATGCCCTGCGCTCTAGGATCAGTCTTATCTTCAATGATCCAAGCACTCAGGTCCGCTGTGTCCACGTCCTTCTGTTTATGCAATTCGTCCACGTCTTGCTGAGTGCGTAACCAGGGGACAAAGTGAAAGGTGTGATCCGTTATCGAGTCGCACCCAACCGTATCCGACCAGGTCCAAAGTTCATTACCGTCTTCGTCGAACACCGTTGCGGTTATTGTGTCAGCAGTCGACTCGTTGTCCATGCCTTTACCGTTACAGTCCAGCTGTATGTAATTCCCCGCGGCGCAATCCGAATCGTCAGCGTTCTTGGCGTCGTCCGTACTAAATTTGTGGCCAGACGTGAGGGTCAACCAAGAGGAGTCACCGTAGCGAAGCCTGGCTCCCGCCGTGCGGACCACCGGGTCCAGTTCTAGAACGCATACGCCGACGCTCTTGGCGGACGCCAGCGGTGGTGTAAGGATGGCGGCGGCGATTAGCGCAAGCGTTGAGAGCAGTAAAGGTATGTTGTGGAACATGAATTGTGCCTCCTGGCAGTTGTGGCGACCGCAGTCCCCATTCGAAGATGCTAAAGATAACTTGGTCTGGATTGCCAAACAAGGCTCAACTATATGGCCCGCTACAAATGCCTGAACATTTGCGCGACTCCCTATCGCTTGGTGCTACCCAGAACTGAGCGTTGACTCTGCCCGCAGCAGCAACCAATACCTTTCAACACCCCCTTCACGTGCTACCCGACCCTGCAATCCTCCCCAAAGCAGAAGTTAGCAGGCAGGAAGCTAGACAACGTTATCGTAATAAATCATGTTCAGTGGCGTAGAACGGTTCTATTAGACTTTAGACGCAGGACGAACCCTTGCGTTTTCAAACTTGGAGAAAAGATCAAATTTGAAAAAATAGCATCACTCATTTTCCCGCCCGTTATTAAACTTACGGTCCTTGTACTGTCCGCCATACCAATCTCTCTTTGTTTTTATGTCGACGAGGTTCAAGAACCCGCGTTAAACGTTTTAGTAACACCGATTGAAGTCGGTTTAAAAGAAACAGCGACAATTTCCGGTTTCACTGAGCGTTTTAAAAGTCTCGCTGGACTTAAGTGATAGAGACGGGTGTGAGCTCTTATGGTTTCCGAGCGGTTTTGACGGCACATATTCTGCACTGCTTAACGTGCGTTAACATGACATCGTTCAATGATAACGCCTGAAAAATAGGGCCTAAGCGGTTCTTATAATTTCTTAACAGGAAGGAGTAGTTGGTGCCGGAAAGAGGACTTGAACCTCCGACCAATTGCTTACGAAGCAACTGCTCTACCAACTGAGCTATTCCGGCCAGTCGCAAATTATATCCGGATTACCGGTCACCGGAAATCAAGAATCGCTTCGACTTCTTTACTATCACGGATTGGAGGTGGGATTGCCCTCGCGTTCTAAGGGGCAAACGTCATCGTTACGGCTTCGGAGGGCGCGCTCGCGTGTGTAGCGACCACTGTATAGGCACTTGACCTGGCACATTCACCATCCTTCGCCCCATCAGTTGCACAAGTCACGACATAGCTGATCTCATCAGCGCCTGTTCCCGGATCCCATCCGAGTCTTGAGCTTAGTGTGGCGACCCCGCCCGGCACATAAGACCCTTCAACGAATTCGCCAAATTCTCTTTTACGATCCCGTTGCAACATGTGGATCGACTGAATATTTGATCTAGAAACCCCTGCTCTAGCGTCGACCTGATAGTCCGAGTAAAACGGAATGGCTATTGCTGAAATAATGCCGATGATCGCGAGAGCAATCATTAGCTCTATCAACGAAAAACCGCTTTGGATTAACGCTTTCATTTGCATCACCCCTACAAACCCCAACCATACTCTAAAAAACATCGGTTGCAAAAAACAGGAATAAAAAAACCGGAAGGTGTTGGCCCTCCGGTTCTTGTTTCGCTGGTTGGATCAACCAGTTATTGTGGCTACTTACTGTACATCTGCTGCGTCAATGGTTTCTGTCGCTGCGGACAAGTCCTGGTATGCCGGTAGCGTAAGCGTTACCACAGCAGCGACACCAGACCCGGACATTGCAACGCCAATAACGCCGGATGTAGCATCAGCCGCCGTATCGAACGCATCGTCGCCCCCTGGTGACAAATTCCCGCTTGGATTGTAGAGAGTGATCCATTCAGCGGCGCTGGTTGGTGTAGTTGCAGTCAAGGAAAGTGCACGCTGCGTAGCACCCTTTACCATGGTACTTGTAGTGGCGCGAATAGCACCTTGGTACTGGGTATTAACCTTGGTCATGTTCGCCGTTTTAATGTAGTCCTGATAAGCGGGAAGCGCTACAGCGGCAAGAATACCGATAATAGCAACCACGATCATCAATTCGATGAGGGTAAAACCCTTTTGGTATGTGTTCATTGAGTTATCTCCATTACATAGCATTTGTTTGTTAGCCTATTGCAAGGTGCCATTAGCTACCGTAATCGCATGCAATATCTACGCCATCATAATACACCCACCTATTGATAAAAAGTGACCAAAATTGTCACCTTTATCTGTTCAGGAAGGCAGGAAGTGACTCAAATTGTCACTTTACCTGTTCGGTAGTGCCGTAAACGCTCTTTGATGCGGATTCTGTATGATTCGCCAGCCCCATTATTACGACGGCTTCTATCGACACCCTTCCAGCTGAAATGTAAACTTTAAACCTCGTTTTTTCCCCTGTGTTTTTGGGGCGTGGCAGCATTTAAGAGGAACAATCAGTATGGCGGCCAATCCAATTCAACTAAGCGGCCTTGCTCGTCGACTGGTGGAGGATGATCTCCTCAAAGAAGATGTTGCAAGGGAAGCCACAGAGGAAGCGAGAAAGACCCGGGTCCCTTTTGTTACTCATCTTGTGCAGAACAACATTGTTGATTCAAAGGCAATCGCCACATCGGCATCCGAAGAGTTCGGTACCCCTCTTCTGGATATCACAGCCCTCGACCCTGACGCCATCCCGAATGACCTTGTTGATGAAAAGCTGATCCGTTCAAACCATGCTATTCCGGTATTCCATCGCGGCAACCGGTTGTTCGTGGCTGTATCTGACCCAACCAACAGAACTGGCCTGGATGAAATCAAATTCCAAACAGGCATCTCGACTGAAGAAGTACTGGTCGATGAAAACAAACTAGCAGCTTTTATTGAAAGCTTCCTGCAAAGCCAGGAAGACGACGGCATGGGTGATCTCGGTGATGAGGACGACGTCGACCTTGACATGGAGACCGTTGACGACACTGGTGGTGGTGATGTCGATGAAACTACAGCTATCGACGACACACCCGTTGTGCGGTTTATCAACAAAATGCTAATGGACGCCATAAGGAGCAATGCATCAGACCTGCACTTCGAACCCTTCGAGAAGGCTTATCGCGTTAGGTTCAGAACTGATGGGGTGCTGCAGGAAATCGCAAGGCCCCCGGTTAACCTTGCGCCCAGAATTTCTGCTCGGTTGAAAGTCATGTCCAAGATGGATATCTCAGAAAGACGGGTCCCGCAGGACGGTCGTATCAAGCTAAAGATATCTAAGACGAAGTCCATCGACTTCCGGGTTAACACTCTTCCCGTCCTGTTTGGCGAAAAGCTTGTGCTACGAATACTAGACCCGAGCTCGGCCAAAATGGGTATTGATGCGCTCGGTTACGAGGAAGACCAGAAAGAGCTATACATGGAAGCCCTGTACAAACCGCAGGGTATGTTCCTCGTAACGGGTCCCACCGGCTCTGGAAAGACGGTATCTCTTTACACGGGTCTTAACATCTTGAACACCGCTGAGCTAAACATCTCTACCGCCGAAGACCCCGTGGAAATTAATCTGGAGGGCATTAACCAATGTCCGGTAAATGCCAAGGTTGGCCTCGATTTTTCCGAGGCTCTGCGGTCTTTCCTTCGACAAGACCCCGATATCATTATGGTTGGAGAGATTCGGGACTTGGAGACCGCATCTATTTCAGTCAAGGCGGCGCAAACCGGCCACATGGTGATGTCGACTCTGCACACAAACAGTGCCCCTGAAACACTCACTCGTTTGCGTAATATGGGCGTTGCAGCATTCAACCTTGCAACTTCGGTCAACCTGATTGTGGCCCAGCGTCTCGGCCGTCGTCTGTGTAGCTGCAAAGAAAAACTCGAGGTACCTGACAGTGCCCTGCTCGAAGCAGGGTTCACCGAGGCGCAACTTGCCGAACCCTTCGACGTCTTGGGTCCGAAAGGATGTGAGAAGTGCTCAGGGGGCTACAAGGGACGAGTGGGTGTTTACGAAACGATGAAGGTTACCGCTGAAATTCGAAAGATAATCATGGAAGACGGCAACGCGCTGCAGATAGGCGAAGTGAGCGCACGTGAGGGCTTCGGCACGATATACGAATCGGGTCTACGCAAGGTTATTGCGGGCGCAACAAGTCTGGAAGAAGTTAACCGAGTGACAAGTGGTCACTAGGACGGAGTATCCCGAAAAAGATTAAGAGGTTGATATGGCAGCAGCTAATCAAGTATTTGCATGGGAGGGCACCGATAAGTCTGGCAAAAAGACTAAGGGTGAAATCAATAGTACCAACGCCAATATCGCCAAGGCAGAGCTCAGAAAAAAAGGGATTAACCCGACCAAGGTAAAAAAGAAAAGTGCCAGCTTCGCCCTTACGGGATTTGGTGCAAAAGTCACACCGTCGGATATCGCGCTCTTCACCCGCCAGCTTGCAACTATGATGAAAGCCGGTGTACCACTTGTTCAGTCCTTCGAGATTGTGGCTGACGGTATGAACAACCCCGCGATGAAAGACTTGATCCTCAAGATTAGGGATGAAGTTTCCTCTGGTCAATCATTCGCCCATGCCATTAAAACCCAACCAGAGCATTTCGATGACCTGTTCTGCAACCTTGTGGAAGCAGGTGAGCAGTCCGGTGCACTGGAAACCATGCTTGATCGGCTGGCTGAATATAAAGAAAAGTCCGAACAGCTGAAAGGAAAAATCAAAAGTGCAATGAACTATCCAATAGCTGTATTAGTAGTCGCCGGGGTCGTATCCGGTATTCTATTAGTTAAGGTAGTTCCCCAGTTTGAGGAAATCTTTGCCGGTTTCGGGGCAGAACTCCCTGAGTTTACTCAGATGGTTGTAGATATGTCCCGGTTTATGACGGAATGGTGGTTCGCTGGATTAGCGGGGTTGGCCGTTCTGGTTTTTGCCTTCAAGGAAATGCATAAACGATCCAAGGCAGTCAGGGACGCGCAGGAGCGATTGATGCTTAAGCTACCGATTCTTGGCGACATTCTTGACAAGTCCTGTATCGCTCGCTTTTCACGAACACTTTCAACAACTTTCTCTGCCGGTGTTCCGCTTGTTGACGCGCTGGAGTCTGTCGCCGGCGCCGCTGGGAACGTCGTTTATCTGGAAGCGATCAATAAAATCAGAGATGAGGTCTCCGGCGGTATTCAGCTGAACACTTCAATGAAAGCTTCCGGTGTATTCCCCAACATGGTGATTCAGATGGTCGCAATCGGTGAAGAAGCCGGCGCACTTGATAGCATGCTGGACAAGGCAGCGACCTACTACGAAGAAATGGTCGACAACGCCGTTGATGGTTTAACCAGTTTAATGGAACCTATTATCATGTCGTTTCTCGGGGTCGTGATTGGTGGATTGATTATCGCGATGTACCTGCCTATCTTCAGTATGGGTGACGCAATCGGTGGCAAGTAAGCCACTGAACTAAGCCAGGACATTATCTGAATTCATGCTGCAAGATGCTGCCATTTTACAGGCACACTATCCCTTATTCGCGCCGATGGTCGCGTTCCTGTTTGGATCTGCGATCGGCAGTTTCATTAATGTCGTGGCCTATCGTCTGCCGATCATGCTGGCGCGTGATTGGCAGCAGCAATCCCTGGAAATCCTGGAGGATGCGACGGGTAATGATTCGCTTGTTGCTGAACTCGCCAAGCGGCTTCCCACCCACAAGACACCCTTCAACCTGGTGGTCCCAAACTCAACCTGCCCACACTGTGACGTCCGAATAAAACCCTGGCATAACATACCCATTGCGGGATACTTCCTGGTCAAAGGGCGGTGCGCGAGTTGCCAACAAGCCATCAGTGCCAGATACCCCCTGGTAGAGGTCACCACCGCCATCCTGACGGCCCTGGTCATTATAGTGCTTGGGCCAAACCTAGAGGGTCTAGCCGGATGTTTTTTGCTCTGGTCCCTGGTCGCGCTTGCGCTGATAGATTTTGACACGCAACTGCTTCCTGATGACATCACCATGCCACTCCTATGGATAGGTCTGGTTATCAATTATTTCGGTGTTATAACCTCGTTCGATAACGCCTTTTGGGGCGCCTGTATGGGGTACCTGATCCTCTGGACGGTTTTTCACCTCTTCAAACTGGTAACAGGCAAGGAGGGCATGGGGTACGGCGACTTTAAGATGCTTGCAATGTTGGGCGCCTGGCTTGGTGTTCAGAGCGTCCCCCTGATCATTGTTTTGTCATCATTTGCTGGCGCGGCTATTGGCGGAACGATGATTATTTTGGGTCGCGACAAAGCCAAACCGATCAAGTTTGGACCTTTTCTCGCAGTCGCCGGATTCATCGCATTGCTCTGGGGCAACAAACTCATCGATATGTATCTTATATTTAGTTTCGGCGCCTGATGTCTGATTTTGTAGTAGGTTTACGCGGTGGTATCGGTACCGGAAAATCCACCGTCTCGGAATTGTTCGCTGACGCTGGCATTGTCGTCGCCGACGCGGACATATCTGCGAGAACAGTCGTTGAACCGGGTAAACCCGCGTACCAAGCCATCGTCGAGCGATTTGGCGAGTCGGTACTCCAAAAAGATGGCATGCTTGATCGTCCGGTGCTACGGGAGCTTGTGTTTTCCAATAACGAACATCGATTGTTCGTGGAAAAACAGACTCATCGCCCCATTATCGAGGATCTTGTAAACATCACATCCAACGCAGATTCCGATTACGCAATACTGGTTCTTTCAACGGGCATAGGGAGAAACCCCCTGATGCATCGACTGCTGGTTGTGGACGCCCCCCTGGAACATCAGATTAGTCGTGTCATGCAGAGGGACAACAACACGCACGACCAAGTCGCAGCGATCTTGCGCGCACAACCTGATCGCGAGACCAGGATGACTGATGCGGACGATGTGATAGTCAATGACGGCGAACAGCACCACTTGGCGCTGGAAGTGCAAAAGCTCCACCAGCTATATTTAGCTTTATCAAGAGGCAGGATCTAAACATGGCTAACCTCATCGTAAAATGCCCTACCTGCGACAAAGCAGTTGCCTGGGTAGCTTCCAGTAAGTTCCGGCCATTTTGTTCGGACCGGTGCCGACTCATTGATCTTGGGGAATGGGCTGAGGGTAACCGGTATATTCCGTCCGATGCTGATCATGATGACGTTACTGAATCCGATATCAACGGGCACGACCTGACCTAGAAGTGATTTAGGTTCTGTCTCATGTTCGGTATTCTGCATTAATCGTCACATAATCATGTGACAAATCACTGGTCCAGACCGTTTCTGTTTCATTTCCAATATTCAGCTCAACGCGTATCGTGATCTCTGCCTGTGCCATTACTTCCGCGCCCATCTCTTCACGATAATTCTTGTCTTTACCGCCGGACTTTATGAGGCGAATATCGCCAAGGTAAACGTCAATCTTTGAATGGTCGACAGTTGCGTCAGCCTTACCGACCGCCATAGCAATTCTGCCCCAGTTGGCATCACTGGCAAACAGTGCCGTTTTCACGAGCGGTGAATTGGCAATCGCGTACGCGATATTCAGACAATCTTGCCTGGTCGTACCGCCCGACACATGAACCGTCACGAATTTGGTCGCACCTTCGCCGTCACGAATAATACCGTGGGCAAGTTCCTGCATCACCGAAAAAAGCGCCTCTTGAAAATTATCTCTCGCAGCGCCTGCATCACAACCGACTCCGGAAACCCCGGTGGCCGTCAACATGCAGGAATCGTTGGTCGATGTATCGCTATCCACAGTAATACGGTTGAATGACTGATCTGCTCCTGTTTTTAACAATTCCTGCAAAACCGGTTTTGAGACCATTGCATCAGTTGCGATATACGTCAGCATTGTTGCCATATCGGGCTGTATCATCCCAGCGCCCTTGGCAATACCAGTAATTGTCACGACCTTGCCTTCTACTTCTAAAAGGCGTGTTGCAATCTTGGGCCGGGTATCGGTCGTCATAATGCCTTGAGCAGCGAGCAACCAGTTCGCTTCATCGAGGGTTGGGATCAACTGCGGCAAAGCGTCGGTAATGTTCGCAACCTGCAGCTTTTCACCAATAACACCCGTAGAAAATGGGATGACCTCATTAGGCAGAACACCCGTTTCCTGCGACAGGGCTTTGCAACAAATCTCCGCATCAGACTTCCCATCATCACCGGTCGCTGCATTCGCGTTACCGCTGTTAACCAGAAAATACCGACTATCGCTCTGATCCAGATGCTCTCGACCAACCAGCACGGGCGCCGCGGCAAAATGGCTTTGGGTAAAAATGCCGGCAGTCACACTGCCGGACACGAATTCGAACAAAACAAGATCAAGCTGATCTATACCCTTAATGCCACAAGCAACCGCTCCCAGGCGCACTCCTGGAACATTGTGGAAATCGGTTGAATAGTCGCCAACAGCCATTAGCTAGTTCCCGTCCAGAAATTTTGATTCCAGGCAAAAACCTGGGCGACATACAGATAATATTAGGTTAATAATCAACTGGTTATCGGTAAATAGCCACCGCAGTGTAGAGTTCTCGGACACGAATTAGCCAAGCTTTCCGTGACAGGCTTTATATTTTTTACCGGAACCGCAGGGGCAAGGTTCATTTCGGCCCACTTTCTTGTCAGGCCTCACAAAAGGTTCGTTGAGTTCATCAGCGGGCGCTTTCGCTGCTGCGCCATCCATCCCAGGGCCACCATCCTTCTGGTAATTTTTCTGCACCCTTGATTCCTCGTCGCGACGCCTGAGTTCAAGCGCTTCCGCATCCTCTTCGGTCTGAAACTGAACTCGGGACAAAAAGCGAATCACGTCAAACCTGACACTTCTGAGCAGGTTATCAAAAAGATCGAAAGCTTCTCGTTTGTACTCATCTTTGGGCTTTTTCTGAGCATAAGCTCGAAGATGAATTCCCTGCCGCAGATAATCCATCGCTGCAAGATGTTCCTTCCAAAGGCCATCCAGAATATCCAGCATAATGCGTTTCTCAAACATCCTGAGCTGCGGACCTACCAATGCCTCTTTCTTAACATACTCTGCCCGGACCGCAGCAACAATTTTTTGTCGCAAACTATCCTCAAAAAGCGAAGAATCTTCATCCAGCCAGTTCTGAACCGGCAGTTTCACGTTAAATTCGGTATGGCAGGCAGACTCCAGGCCCGGCACATCCCATTGCTCCTCTAGGCTCTGAGGAGGGATGTATCCATCAATAACTTCATCAATAACGTCATCCCAGAGAGCATCGACAATATGAGAGATTTCTTCTGACTCGATCAGCTCATTACGTTGCCCGTAAATCATCTGACGCTGATCATTCGCAACATCATCATATTCCAGCAGTTGTTTACGAATATCGAAGTTACGGCCCTCTACTTTTCGTTGCGCCTTCTCAATCGCGTTAGTCACCATCTTGTGTTCGATAGCTTCCCCTTTCTCCATGCCCATGTTCTGCATGAATCCACGAACCCGATCAGACGCAAAAATTCTCATCAGGTCGTCTTCCAAGGACAGATAGAACCTGGAGTAGCCCGGATCACCTTGACGCCCGGCACGACCCCGTAGCTGATTATCGATTCGTCGGCTCTCATGTCGTTCTGTACCAATGACGTGCAGCCCCCCTGCCTCCAGGACCTGGTCATGGCTTTTCTGCCAGACCCCTTTGATTTTTTCTACTTGATCGGGCGCAGGGTCCTTAAGATGGGCCACTTCTGCTTCCCAACTGCCACCCAGAATAATGTCAGTACCTCGACCTGCCATGTTTGTTGCGATAGTGACTGTTCCCGGCCGGCCAGCCTGGGCAATAATTTCTGCTTCTTTCTCGTGGAACTTGGCATTTAGAACGCTGTGCTTAACCTTCTTTTTGTTAAGCAGTTCGGAAAGCAGCTCTGATGTTTCGATCGAAGCGGTACCCACCAAAACTGGCGCGTTATTGGCCAGGCAGTCTGCGATCTCATCGGCAATCGCCTCAAACTTCTCAGCATGGCTCATAAATATAAGGTCATTCAGGTCGCGGCGAACCATTGGCAGGTTGGTTGGAATAACGACCACATCAAGACCGTAGATCTGCCTGAATTCAAATGCCTCGGTATCGGCCGTTCCAGTCATGCCCGCCAATTTATTGTACAAACGGAAATAGTTCTGAAAGGTAGTAGAGGCCAGCGTCTGGCTTTCGTTAGTTATGTTGACATTTTCCTTGGCTTCAATCGCCTGGTGAATACCGCCAGACCAGCGGCGCCCTGGCATGGTTCGGCCCGTGTGCTCATCGACAATAACAATCTCGCCTTCAGCGACGATATAATCCACATCTCTTTTATAAAGGTTATGGGCTTTCAGGGACGCACTGACGTGGTGAAACAACGTAAGGTTAGCCGTGCCGTAAAGGCTCTCACCCTCTACGAGTAAACCCTTGCGAACAAGAAGGTTTTCGATTTTCTGGTGACCTTCCTCAGTAAGTTCAACATCCCGTTGTTTCTCATCAACGAAATAGTCGCCGGGGGGGTCTCTATCTTCTTCGATGTCTTCCGGTGTTTTAACCTGCTCTACCAGGCCAGGAATGATACCGTTGATGGCTTTGTAGATATCGGCAGTATTTTCTACGCCCCCTGAAATGATTAGAGGTGTTCTCGCCTCATCGATAAGGATCGAGTCGACCTCATCGACGATAGCAAAATTCATTCTGCGCTGGACCCTCTCTTCAGCAGAGAAAGCCATATTGTCGCGCAGGTAATCAAATCCAAATTCGTTATTTGTACCGTAGGTTACATCTGCCTGGTACGCACGCTGCTTCTCGTCTGCTGTCTGCCCGGCATAGACTACACCGACGGTCATCCCCAGGGTCGCAAAAATTGATCCCATCCATTCCGCGCCCCACTTGGCCAGATAGTCATTTACCGTCACCAGATGCACACCGTCCCCGGTTATTGCATTCAGGTACAGTGGCAGCGTCGCGACGAGAGTCTTACCCTCGCCAGTGCGCATTTCTGCAATTCGACCCTCGTGAAGCGTAATACCGCCAATCATCTGGACATCAAATAGCCTCAAACCGAGCGAGCGCTTTCCTGCTTCACGGACCGTAGCGAACGCCTCCGGCAGGATATCTTCCAGGGATTCACCTGCCTCCAGCCGGAGTTTCAGTTTCTCTCTCTGTCCGATTAACGCTTCCGCAGAAAGTTTCTCGATATCATCTTCCAGGACATTGATTCGCAGAACCGTTTTTCGCATTCGTTTCAGTTCACGTTCGTTCTTGCTGCCAAAGACTTTGCTTAGTACCTGCAATACCATCTTATTTATTTCTCTTTATTGTCAACACGTTAGGCGAGGGCCCTCGCCACGGGAAATCTAAGATATTGGCATCAGCGACTGGCGCGATGGATATAAGTAGAGGGGTCGACTACGCGACCGTTTTTGAATACTTCAAAGTGAACATGAGGCCCAGTCGAACGACCGCTACTGCCCATCAGGCCGATGACTTCACCTTTGCGAACGATATCGCCAGATTTTACTTTCAGATCTTTATGATGGCCGTAACGAGTGGAGTAGCCACCACCATGGTTGATTTCCACCATCTTGCCGTAGCCATTTCGAGTATCAGCATAGACAACAACACCTGCCGCAACTGAAATGACATCAGCGCCGTTCTTACCAGCGAAATCAACACCATTGTGCCATGCCCGGTTTCCAGAAATCGGGTCGCTTCTATGACCAAAGCGCGATGACATCCATCCTTTCTTTACGGGTCGACCGGCAATGAATACATCACGATCCATTTTGCTCTTGGCTAATAACGTTTCCAAAATACCAAGTTGCTGCTCACGGTCTTCAATGTCATGCGCCAGACGGTCCAGCAAATCAATATATGCAGGTGGTTGGTAGCCCGCTTGCCCCACCGGATTCTCTGGCCCACCCATCGCCGGGGGCTGGGAGAAATCAAACTCACCTTCATCCAGGCGGCCAACTTTTGTGAGTCGTTCACCCAGCGCGTCAAGGCGTACAATTCTTGCCTGAAGCTGAGCGATTCGAAGTGCCGATGCTTTAAGCGTATGCTCTGCATCGCCTCTTGTTGTTTCTATCTCATCTCGTTGCTCATCCAGAACCTCACGCCACTTGGCAACCATTTCACTGGTCAACGCGGCTTCACCAACCCCAAACCGGTACGCGAAGTAACCCGCCGCAGCGGGAATCGAAATCAAACCCGCTAACGCGACGCCAAAGATAAATGCATTGGCATTAAAGGATCGATGTCTGCCGGTTTTGTTGTCAACGATGATGAACTTCATAGATACTGTTTTCTTTACTCTTCCAGATGCGCCATTACATGTCCCGTGTGCCAAAATCTATCAGGTCGACACAGCAGATTCTCAGAGGGTCTAATCATATACTGCATTCACTCTATGCCCAATCTCAAGATTTGAGAACTATACAGCAAATTGTAGATGCCGTACTGGATGTTGAAACAAGCGTAGCTTCCTTAAAAAACAATGAGTTAACGCTACTCACCGCTAAAAGCACTCAGGCGACCCAAATCCGCTATCGTCAACGTAATATCATTTCTACTCTTCGACGGCGTGGTCTGGAGGTTTCTGCTCTCAAAATCAAGGTTCAACCCATCTTTTCCGCCAAAAAGCCGGAAGACAGCGAGCGCTACCTGACAGCCCAAAATGCCTCCCAACTGCAGCAGACCGCGGCATATATTGAAGATGAAGCCCTTAAAAACGCGCTTCTTAAGCTCTCGAACAGAACCCGGGGTGATTAGAATTCGCTATTGACCAAACCGCCATAAGAAATGGGAGCATCTTCCGCCTTGTCAAAGGTGATAATTTCCCAGGCATCTGTTTGCCTTAACAATTTCTTACGCAGCGCGTGATTTTCCGTATGTCCGGACTTGTAGCCAACGAACTCACCGATCAGGCTGTAACCCAAAAGGTACATATCACCAATCGCGTCTAGGATCTTGTGCCTGACAAACTCGTCTTCGTGACGCAGGCCATCGTCATTCAGGATGCGGTACTCATCTACCACTACGGCATTATCGAGACTGCCACCCTGGGCAAGGTTACGTTCACGCAGATGCTCAAATTCTTGCATCAGGCCAAATGTTCGAGCCCGGCTAACTTCCTTGACAAATGATGTCATTGAGAAATCGATGGTGGCCTGCTGTTCCTTGATCACTGCATTATCATAGACAATGGTGTGACTGACCCTGAACCCATCGTAGGGCCGAATCGTGGCTGACTGGTTGTAGCCTCGCGCACTTTCTTCATCGTTAACGCGAACTTCTTTTTTGATTCGGATGAACTTCTTGAGCGCGTTCTGATCTTCTATTCCCGCAGACTGAATCAGGAAAACAAAGGTAGCGGCGCTGCCGTCCATAATTGGCATTTCTGGTCCACTGACCTCAACGTAAGCGTTATCAATACCGAGGCCACTGAAAGCCGACATCAAATGCTCTATGGTAGAGATATTTTGGCCATCTCGGGAAATTGTAGTGGCAAGCGTCGTGTTGCCCACGAACTCCGTTAACGCAGGAATCTCAACCGCCGGGTCCGCGTCTACCCGTATAAATATAATGCCCGAATCAACTGCAGCTGGCCTGAGCGTCAGGTATATCTTCTCGCCAGTGTGCAGACCAACTCCTGTCGCACGAATGACGTTCTTCAACGTTTTTTGCCTGATCATTGTCTGTTTTCGTCCCCGAATACGGCGCGAATACTACCAAATGCCGGTGCCAACCTCTATGCCAGCGCGCGAATTTGGCATAGATTCCTGTAACTGGAGTCTAAGACTACAAAAATGACATTAAGTTTCACGAACCAGCAAAAAATCCCAAGGGCAATCCCGGCATCAAAGTTAGTGATCATTCACTAACATAATGCAGATGATCTGCTTCGGCTAGTCTGCCTGACGTCTAAGGAACGCAGGAATATCAAGATACTCCAGGTCTTTATCTGTCCGCAAATCAACCTCGTCAGCGCCATTAACCACAGCATTTCGAATCACCGTAGGTCGCTCGAAATCCGAGTAATCCGGCACGCCATCACCAGCCACCTTTTTCTTTATCTCGTCTTTCATTTTTGGCGATCTTTCCATCTGCCCCTGGACACCCAATCCTGTTGCTACAACGGTTACTCGAAGCTCATCACACATCGACTCGTCAATGACAGTACCGATGACAACCGTGGCATTTTCAGAAGCAAACTCTTCAACAGTCGCTCCAACTTCAGAGAATTCACCCAGAGAGATATCTGTACCTGCGGCGATGTTCACCAACACACCACGAGCTCCGGTGAAATCTACATCTTCGAGCAATGGTGAACGAATCGCAGATTCTGCTGCTTCTCTGGCACGATCCTCACCACTAGCATTGCCACTACCCATCATGGCCATACCCATTTCAGACATCACAGTGCGGACATCCGCAAAGTCAACATTGATCATACCGGGCCTGATAATCAGATCCGCTATACCCTGCACCGCCCCCGATAATACATCGTCTACTGACCCAAATGCCTCAAGCAATGGCGTCTTTTCCCCTAGGATAGTCAGTAACTTTTCATTAGGAATAGTAATTAGCGAGTCAACATGCTGGGATAGCTCAACGATACCTTCGTCAGCAATTCTCATTCTTTTTTTGCCTTCGAAAACAAAGGGCTTAGTCACCACCGCAACCGTGAGAATTCCCATTTCCTTGGCAATCTCAGCAACGATAGGTGCAGCACCAGTACCAGTACCACCACCCATACCAGCAGTGATGAACACCATATCGGCACCATTTAGGCTTTCAGCAATACGCTCTCGATCCTCAAGCGCCGCATCCCTGCCCATTGAAGGGTTCGCACCGGCACCCAGTCCCCGGGTAATTCCTGAACCCAGTTGAAGCAGCGTTCTGGCACCCAGGTTTTTGAGCGCCTGAGCGTCAGTATTGGCGCAAATAAACTCAACTCCCTGCACATCCTGTTTAACCATATGTTCAACGGCATTACCACCACCGCCCCCTACACCGATCACTTTAATGACGGCGTTTTCTGGTGCGCTATCGACGATTTCAAACATAGTTAACCTCCTCAGGCTAAGATCATTCTTGTAAACGAGTGTCTAGTATTAGTAAAAATTTCATTAGTAATCGTTATTGCATACAGTTGTTGCAAACATTAGTAATTCCCCATGAACCAGCTCTTCACCCGGCCCATCATTCCGTCCATGCCTGCAACACCAGGCATCACGATGTTCTCGGGTTGCTGCTTCGCGCCGTACTGCAACAAGCCAACGGCAGTCGAATATATTGGGTTGCGGACAATGTCTGATAAGCCCGACACGTTTTTAGGCTTACCGAGGCTCACCGGCATATGAAAGATTTCTTCGGCAAGTTCCACGGCACCTTCAATCTTCGAAGTGCCTCCCGTCAATACAACCCCAGCAGGAATAAGGTCTTCGAAACCGCTTCTTCGCAGTTCCGCTTGCACCAGAGTAAATAGCTCGTCGTACCTTGGCTCAACAACTTCCGCCAAAGCCTGCCTGGAAAGGTCTCGATCCTGCCGATCGCCCGCGCTTGGCACCTTTATGGTTTCATTTTCGCCAGCAAGACTTGCCAACGCACACGCATATTTTATTTTGATCTCTTCTGCATTCGGCGTCGGTGTTCTCAGCGCCATTGCGATATCGTTGGTTACCTGATCTCCGGCAATCGGTATTACTGCAGTATGCTTGATAGCGCCTTCAGTAAAGACGGCGATATCAGTCGTACCTCCGCCTATATCCACAAGGCAAACACCCAACTCTTTTTCGTCTTCAGTAAGCACCGCATAACCAGAAGCAAGCTGTTCAAGTATGACGTCCTCTACTTGTAATCCACACCGGCGGATGCACTTTTCGATGTTCTGCGCTGCATTCACTGCGCAAGTCACCAGGTGTACCTTGGCTTCTAACCTCACACCGGACATTCCGAGCGGTTCTTTAACCCCCTCCTGATTGTCGACGATGAATTCCTGGGGCAGGATATGAAGTATCTTCTGGTCAGCCGGAATAGCGACTGCCTGCGCCGCGTCAATCACCCGATCAATGTCTGGCTGAAATACTTCCTTGTCCCTGATGGCAACTATGCCGTGGGAATTCAGACTGCGGATATGGTTACCGGCGATACCGGCATACACCGAATGTATCTGACAGCCGGCCATCAATTCCGCTTCTTCCACCGCTCGTTGGATTGATTGAACTGTGGATTCAATATTCACCACCACGCCCTTTTTCAATCCACGTGACGAATGACTGCCGATCCCAACAATATCGACTTCACCATCAATCCCTATTTCCGCAACAATGGCGACCACTTTGGACGTCCCAATGTCCAGACCGACGATCATGCGACCACCTATTGGACTAGTCATAAGCTTCGTTCCCCTTCACTTTTATTAATTTCAGCGAGTTTTATATGATTGTTTTTTTCGAAATGCACCGCTACACCATTGATATATCGCGCATCCATTCTTTCAACGAACCTGGCATCCCCTCGTTCCGCCAGCCTGACACTGACAGTGAGAAATCTTCGCATGCGCGCTTTCAGATCTTCCTGGCCTAACAGCACCTGCACACCGCTTTCGGTTTCTAAGGACCATGCCCCCCTCTCGGTGACTGTTAGTACCTTTATCTCGTGCCCGTGGTTATTCAGCATTTGGCTCAACTGCTGAAACTGTTCCATCACATCCAGCTCAGAGCCTTCAGGGCCATACAAATGAGGGAGATCTCCACCGACCAACATTTCGGTGTATAACACTCTGCCTTCCCTGTTAATGAAGCCGTTGTCGTTCCAGTATGCAATGACGCTCTCCGGAAAAACTTCGACCTCAATCGCTTGTGGCCAGTTTTTCCTGACATTGGCGTGGTGAACCCAGTCCAGTTCACTCAGGGTCTGCTTGAGCTGTTCAACTTCACTCGATGCAATGTCCACTTCTGTGAGCAACGCTTTAATACTTTCCAGCTGGCGATCATCAAAGTTACCCACAATAGACATTCGCTCAACATTCGACCGGTCAATGGAGACAGTTGAAAAAGCAAGCCCCCCCACGACAAGTAACATTGCGAAAACAGATCCAGTAGAGGGACGAATCATCACACTACCCTCCTGCTTTCCCAGCTCTCTGTTAGTGTTCGCGCGAGCTTTGCTGTTTCACCAGCGCCCTGGGTCATTAGGAGGTCACCTGGCTCAAGGATCTGTTCCAGCGCTTCTGGCACCTCATCAATGGAACCCACAAACACAACCTGGGCATCAGTTTTAAGCCCGAGTTGTTTATACAAATCTGCACCGGTTGCCCCTTCTATTCTCTCTTCACCCGCGGCGTAGGTTTCGAGCAACACCAAATAATCGACCTGTGACAATACATCGACGAATTGGTCAAACAGCTCCAGGGTTCTGCTATAACGATGTGGCTGGTACACCATGACCAAGCGGGTTTCTGACCAGCCCTTTCTGACGGCCTCGATAACAGCTTTAACCTCGGTTGGATGATGACCGTAGTCATCGACCAGCATGAAATCTCCATCAGCCAGTGAAAACCTGCCATGGACCTGAAACCTTCGAGATACTCCTTCGAAATCCTCAAGACCCGCGACAATATCCGCATCAGCAATACCTTCATCCGTCGCAATGGCAACAGCCGCCAGGGCATTCTGTACGTTGTATCTGCCTGGCATCGCGAGCCGAATTTTCAAATCTTCTCCCTGCCGCCGCCGAACAGTGAAACTCGATGTCAAACCTTCCTGGTGCTCGTCAACCGCCAGGAAATCAGCGTCCGAGTCAAACCCGTAAGTCAGGACCGGTCTGTTGATCCTTGGCAGGATAGACTTCACAACAGGATCATCGATACAGGCAACCAGCAAACCGTAAAACGGCAAGTTGTGTATGAATTCAACAAATGCGGTTATCAGCTTTTCAAAACTACCGTCGTAGTTCGCCAGGTGATCCTTGTCCACATTCGTTAGCACAGTAACCATGGGCTGCAAATGCAGAAAAGAGGCGTCACTCTCGTCTGCTTCCGCAATCAGGTAGCGCGAGGCCCCCAAGCGGGCGTTACTTTCAGCACTATTCAACAAACCTCCAATAATGAAGGTTGGGTCAAGCGATGCCTGCCGAAAGATAGAGGCAATCAGGCTGGTAGTTGTCGTTTTCCCGTGGGTACCGGCAACTGCGATGCCATGACGATAACGCATGAGCTCGCCCAGCATTTCCGCTCGCCGAACCACAGGTATACGAAGGTCATGAGCCGCAACGAGCTCGGGGTTGGTCTGGCGAATAGCGCTGGAAACAACAAGGACATCTGCATTCTCTATATGAGATGCGTCATGCCCGACTGACACTTTTGCCCCAAGAGTTTCCAACCTTCTGGTCACCGTTGACGCATTCATGTCAGAGCCGGAAATCTGGTAACCCTGGTTTAGCAGGACCTCTGCTATGCCACACATACCCGCGCCGCCAATACCCACGAAATGTACGCACTTGATGCGCCTCATTTCAGGCACCGTCGTTGCCAAAGCCGGGCTAACCATTTCGCTTACCCCGCTTGATGTTGCCGGTCTGCAATTGACGCGTTTCATAGTCAATTCGAAGAATGAGCGCGACCATCATACAACTGACAATTAGGCTGTTTCCGCCATAACTCA
This sequence comes from Gammaproteobacteria bacterium, assembly GCA_018645845.1. Taxonomy (GTDB): domain Bacteria; phylum Pseudomonadota; class Gammaproteobacteria; order Pseudomonadales; family Azotimanducaceae; genus UBA9659. The sequence continues at coordinate 18,961 of JABGVY010000280.1, forward strand.
TAAAGGGCAAAGTCAGCCCCTTGGTGGGCAGAATGCCAAGATTAACGCCAAGATTAATACTTGCCTGAATCCCTATGACAAGAGACAACCCGTAGGCAAGGTAAGCATGAAACTGAAGCTCCTGAAGACGCGCTGCAGTCCCAATAGCAAGCCCTCGTAAAACCAAAGCGGCAAAAAGAAGTATCACTAACCCGGCACCAATAATACCCAGCTCTTCTGCAACGATTGAAAACAGAAAATCCGTGTGGGCTTCTGGCAGGAAGAACAGCTTTTGAATGCTATTACCCAGACCTAGCCCAACCCACTCGCCCCGGCCAAACGCAATAAGCGCTTGTGTCAATTGATAGCCGGAATCAAACTGGTGCTCCCAGGGGTCCGCAAACGCCAGAAGCCTGGCAAGGCGGTATGGTGTTAGTGTCGCAATGAGTGCTATTGAAGAAACGCAAAACGCAACCAGCGGCACAAAGAAGCGATAGGGGACTCCGGCCAGGAAGATCATCCCTATAGCCGCGCCGATGATAACAATAGCAGCGCCAAAGTCCGGCTGCCCAAGCAGCAGAAAAACAATCAGCGAAAGCACGACAAGAGGCTTCGCAAAACCACTGAGAGAGGTTTCAATTTCCTCCTTCCGCCTTACCAGATAACCCGCCATGTAAATCGTGACAAATAGTTTGACGAACTCCGACCCCTGCAGGCTGAATGGCCCAAGCGCTACCCATCGAGTAGCACCATTGACCTCTTTACCTACACCAGGAACCAGAACTATCACCAGCAGAAGAAACGAGATGGCAAGCAAAGCGGCATCATATTTTTGCCACCGCTGGATAGGGACACTGATTGCAACCAACGCAACTGCACCACTGACGAGAAGATAGATGCTATGCCTGGTTAACAGAAAGAATGGATTACTGTAGGTTTTAACACCAATCTCTAGTGACGCCGACCCGATCATCACAAGCCCATAAAGTATGAGAAATACTACAATCCCAAAAGCCAGAGGATCTACCGGAAAACCCGCCAGCTGAGGCGTAGAACCGGACAGTTTCTTAACCATACTCATGACTCAAGTCTCCCGACGAGATCCTTAAAGGAATCACCTCGTTCAACATAGTTCTGATACTGGTCTTGGCTGGCACATCCAGGCGACAGCAATACAATGTCCCCATCGATTGCTCTAGCTGCAGCAGCAGAAACCGCTTGAGCCAAAACATCACAGGCTATCGGGCCCTGCCCTGAAAACTCACTCTGCAACGCTGCGTAGTTTGCACCAATCAGGTACACACCTTTCAGATAAGACCCTAGCTCTGCGGAGAGTCCATCAAAACCAAGTCCTTTCGAATCCCCACCCGCAATCAGGTGAATGTTTCTGCCCAGGGCCTGTCCCTTGACGGATGCAATCAAAGCACCAGGGTTGGTCGCTTTCGAATCATTGACATAGGTAACCCCCCCAACTTCGCCAACAATCTCCGATCGATGCGGCAATCCCTTGAACCGCCTCGCCGTATGGAGCATCGCTCTCATATCCAAACCAATGAGCCAGCCGATGGCCAGGCCTGCTAATACATTTTGAAAATTATGTGTACCTGCTATTTGCAGTTCATCCACTGGTAGTAAACTGGTATTTCCCTGCACCAACCACGTCCGCCCATCCTGTACAGTAATTCCAAAATTGTTCTCTCCTGGCACCATATCCGCACCAAAGGTTGCAGCAGGATTGACCACCTTCAGATCATCTGACATCGAGCGATTTGTGACCGCTCTCCTGGCGTTGTCATACAAGCCAAGTTTAGTCCGGTAATAATCCTGTTCGCTTCCGTATCGATCCATGTGGTCCGGCACGAGGTTCAAGACAACTGAAATTTCAGTATTCATTGCCGTCGCCAATTCGAGCTGATAGCTGGAGATTTCCAGAACGTGGAAATCCACTTCTTCCGCAAGCACATCAAGACAGGGCCTACCGATATTCCCTGCGAGCGACACGTTCTTTCCCTGGTCGCGGATCAGTTCAAACACGAAACTGCTCACTGTTGATTTACCGTTCGTACCGGTTATTCCAATAATGGGCGCAGCGGCCAGCTCCCCAAAGAGCTGAACGTCACCGTGCAGGATTTTCCCGCTGGCGCGAGCCATTGAAACTGCCTCGTGACCAAGAGGAACTCCTGGACTGATAAATATTTCGTCCGCTTGCAACAAGCAGTCAACGGAAATATTACCGATGATTGCGCCAGGGTTGATTCTTTCAACAGCCACGACATTAGCCTCAAATGGATTGTCGTCAGCCACCACAAAATCTTCACCACGCGCGGCAAGGAATCGCGCATAACTTAAACCGGTTTCTCCCAGGCCTACGATCACGTTATTTTTCCTCGTCATCTGTCACCGCACCTGCGCTCAGGACTTCGTCAATGACCGCATAGTCATCGAAAGGCACCCTGCCTGAAGCTAGCTCCTGATAGTCTTCATGACCCTTCCCTGCAATCACGACTATTTCATTTCCCGACGCCAGATGAATAGCTTCACGAATCGCCTCAGCCCGGTCAGCATTGACATGCAAGTCAACGTCATCTACCCCGGCCAGAATTTCACCAATGATAGATTCAGGTTTTTCACTACGGGGGTTATCGCTAGTGAGCACAACCCGATCAGCAAAGCGGGAAGCGACCTTGCCCATAATCGGTCGTTTTGAACCATCGCGATCGCCACCACACCCAAAAACACAACTAATAAGATGATCGGGAAAGTGTTCGCGCACGGCGCATAGCGCTTTCTCCAATGCATCTGGCGTATGCGCATAATCAACAATAATAGTAGGCTGCCCTGCCCTTCGTAACACGTCCATTCTTCCGGCAACGGGGGACAATTTCTTAAGAGAAACTTCAATTTGTGGTGTGCGCCACCCCATCGAAACCAGCGTAGCGATCACCGCGAGAACATTTTGAACGTTAAATAACCCAAGCAAAGGAAGCTGCGCCTTAACAATATCGTTTAGTACAGAAATAGACACGTCAATCCCACTAGCCGTTGCTGCCGCTTCTATCAGCGAAACATCCGTTTCTTTTTCAAGGCTATATCCAATCACCCGGACACTGCCGCCCAGCCCTGCTATGAGATCGGGCGCGAAATCATCGTCCAGGTTAATGACAGCATTGTTAACAGAACCCAGATGGAACAGCAGTTCCTTTGCTTTACGGTAAGACTCGAAAGTCCGGTGATAATCAAGATGGTCGTGAGTGATGTTGGTCAGCACTGCTGTCCCCACCCTGACATTTTCCAGCCTGCCTTGCACCAGCCCGTGTGACGATGCTTCAAGCACAACTGCCTGGCACTCGGAATCAACAAACTCTCGGAGCTTTTGCTGAATATCAATCGCGGCTGGCGTTGTAAGACCTGCGTCAACCAGGGCGCCAGGCAGACCAGAACCCATAGTGCCAATCACGCCGCATTTAATACTGGCACTGAACAATGCTTGCGCCAACAACTGACTGTACGAGGTTTTACCGTTGGTGCCGGTAACGGCAAAAACTGACAGCGCTTCGCTTGGATGGCCGTAGAAACGGCCAGCAATCTCGCTCATTCGGCTGCGCAGACCCTCGACAGCAACCATCGGTACCAACGGATTCGACATTTCAGGTAAAGGTGCCTCGCCCACCACTGCGGCCGCTCCATTGCCGATAGCTGCTGCTATATAATCTCTGCCATCAGTCCGCTCACCGACTACCGCGCAAAAAAGATCACCGCTTTTAACCCGCCGGCTATCCTCACAAATTCCTTCTATCGCGATGGCAGGGACCGGCATGTCTGGAAGTAGTTGGCGTAGCATCACCTAGGCAGCCCCTCCTTCAACATGGGATAAAGTATGGACTACGGGCGGTACGTTCAGGATCCTAAGGGCATTCTGCATTACTCTGGAAAAGACCGGCGCTGCTATCGCTCCGCCACCGAATTTCTCGCCCTTTGGCTCGTTGATGAGCACCACACCAACCAACCGGGGATAATCAACCGGCGCCATACCTGCGAAAAATGCAAGGTGTCGGGTATCTTCGTAACCAGATTTCCCCATCTTCCTGACCGTTCCAGTTTTACCCGCCACGGAATAACCTTCTATTGCAGCTTTTTTTGCTGTCCCCTCAATCACCACGGACGCCAGCATTTGCTTCAACTGACCTGCGACTTCTCTAGAATAAATTCGCTGGTCATTACTCCCCAAACCTTCGACAAGACTGATATCCCTCTTGATCCCACCACTTGCGATAGTCAAGTAGGAAGCCGCCAGTTGTAACGGCGTGACTGTGAGCCCATAGCCGTAGGCAAAGGTCGCCCTGTCAATGTCTTTCCATCTACGGTGATTGGGCAGATACCCCAGACTTTCTCCAGGGAAACCTGTACCGACATCGCGACCAAAACCTAATTTTTCAAACATCCCCCAGACTTCATACTCATTAAGGTCTAAGGCCAGCTTGGAAATGCCAACCTGACTCGAGTGTATTATGATTTCGCCCAGCGTTATCTCGCCCCGGTTTCGTGGATCACGAACGGTAAAATTATCGACTCGAACAAAACCAGGTGCAGTATCAATCGTCGATTGCGGACTGTAGTTTCCAGATTGGAGTGCGACACCAACCGTAAACGGTTTAACGGTAGACCCAGGCTCAAACACGTCAGTTAAAGCCCGGTTTCTAACCGCACTCAAATCGAGGCCAACTCGGTTGTTGGGGTTGTAGGAAGGCTGGTTCACCATCGCGAGAACCTGCCCAGACTCAACATCCAGAACAACTATCGACCCAGATTCCGCCTGAAAAGAGTTCACCGCAGACTTGAGCTCTCGATAGGCCAGATATTGAAGCCTCAGGTCAATTCCAAGTGTCAGCGTCTTTCCTGGCTGCGCTTCTGCAATAGGCTTTATATCCCGAATAATTTCGCCGTACAGATTTTTTAGAACCTTTTTCTTACCTGCCGTTCCGGCCAGCCACTTATCAAAGGCAAGCTCAAGCCCTTCTTGCCCCTTATCATCTAAGTTAGTGAGCCCAACTAGATGAGCAGCAACTTCACCGGCGGGGTAGAAACGATGATATTCACGCTCCGCATAGATTCCAGGTATTCCCAGCTCGAGAATACCGCGAGCCTCCGCCGGTGGAAGGTGACGCCTCAGATAAACAAAATCTTTGGATTGGGCACTTTTCAGCCGTTTATCGAACTCTCCAGACTTAACACCTAGGTAAGTGGTGAGAGGCTCAAGGCTGGCATTTGACTGCAGAACCTCACTCGGATTGGCCCACAAAGACAGAGCCGGGGTACTAACCGCCAGGGGCTTGCCCTTTCTATCCTGGATAATGCCCCGGTGTGCATTAATACGCTCCATTCGAACAGTCCGCACATCGCCCTGATTCTGAAGAAAATCTTTTTCAAAAACCTGCAGGTACCAAAGCCGCATCATCATGGCCGCTGAGATAGAAATAACGATAATTGCAACAAGGTGGACACGCGTCAGCATCATCGCAGCACCACCACTTCACCAGTTTCGGGCGCGGTCATTTGCAGCTTGTCCTGCGCCAGCTCGTTGAGCCTGGTGTAATCTGCCCACGCGCTATGCTCAAGCAAGAGCTTTTCATATTCGTGCTCGAGGTCATCATGATCTTTCTCGAGCTGTTGTAAGTCTCGATACATATTGCGGGTCTGGTGTGACGAATATGCAACACCAAGCGATGACACCACCAACAGGCCACATAAAAAAGCACCTGCAATCGGCCTTGGAGAGAAGAACCAGCGCATAAGTTGTTGCACAACCACTGGCATCACAGCTTCTCCGCGATGCGCATAATCGAGCTCCGGGCTCGACGATTTCGCCCGACTTCCGCTGCGGATGCGCGTACCGGTTTGCCTATAACCTTTACTCTCCTATTCAACTCCGCATCTCGTATTGGCAAGCGAGAAGGAAGGTCATCACCTTTTTCCATGCGCCTGAAGAAACGTTTTACGATTCGGTCTTCAAGAGAATGAAAACTGATAACCACAAACCGACCGCCCGAATTGAGTAACTCAATCACATCGCGCAGACAGGCCTCTAACTCTTCCAGTTCGTGATTGACCTGTATTCGAATCGCCTGGAAAGTTCTGGTGGCAGGATGCTTGTGTTTTTCTTTCCGAGGAATCGATGTTTGGCAAATCTCAACAAGTTTTCCAGTCGTATTGATCGGAGATATGGCTCGGGTTTCAATAATCTTTCGTGCAATGCGCCTGGCAAATCTTTCCTCACCGTAACGCCTGAGGACATCCATAATCTGCTTTTCGCTGGCCATGCTAAGCCATTCTTCTGCGGTTTCTCCTTCAGTCTGGTTCATCCGCATATCTAGCGGACCTGAATGCTGAAAAGAGAACCCACGTTCTCTATCATCCAACTGAGGTGATGAGACACCAAGATCCATCAGTACGCCATCGAGGTCATCGAGCTGATGTTTCTGCGTAAATTCTCCAAGTTGTGAGAAAGCCCCGTGCTCTACCATTACCCGAGGATCATCTTTGAACTTATCATGGGCATGATCGATTGCTGTTTTGTCGCGATCCACAACCAGCAATCTGCCACCAGACTCAAGTGTGTTCACAATCGCCTGACTGTGCCCGCCTCGACCATATGTACAATCAACATAGGTGCCACTGCGATTGATAATGAGGGCTGAAACAGCCTCTTCGAGCAGAACTGTTTGGTGGGGGTCGGTCACGATGCAGGCACCTAGAGGGAAAGAGACTGTAATTCGTCGGGTAACTCCAGGCTGGATTGATCCTCCAGCCATGAGTCGCGACGTTCTATCCACGATGACTCGCTCCAGAGTTCAAGCTTCTTACCCTGCCCGAGCAATACACCTTTCCTATCCAACTGCGCATATTCCCGCAGTGGCGGTGTCAGCAGTATTCGACCGCTGCTATCCATTTGAATGTCAGTGGCGTGACCAATTAATAAACGCTGTACTCGACGGGCAGCGACATTAAAGCTAGGCAGGGCTTCTACCTTACGCTGAATGTCATCCCAGTCATGCTGAGGATAGATAAGAAGGCACCGCTCTTCAGTGTCGATGGTAACCACCATCTCACCGTTACAGTGATTCAGGAGTTGATCCCGGAACCGCGTAGGAATAGCGATGCGACCTTTCGCATCAATATTCACATTGTTTACGCCCCTGAACATGCCTTTAAACCCACTCCATAAACTGGAAAATAGGGTCATGAGCCATCAACAGAGAGTCAAAAAAGCCTACCCTCTTAGTGCTGGAGTAACCTCGATTGAGATTTCCCCACAAAATGACACATTTACCCACTTTTCTTCACGGTGAACCTTAGAAAGGGGACAGGTTCCTGTCAAGCTCAATTGAGCCAATTTGTCTTTAAAACACAATAACTTAGGAGCATTTCTAGAGAGTATTAGATAGGCTAATCCATAACCTAATAGATTACAGCCATATATCCTCAAAAGTTAAAGTAACTTATGAGGTTTTGGATTTAAGACCGATCTGAAATATATATGCCAATTTATATTTCTAAATCGAATATAGAAAGGAACCCGCCAGAATATGTGGCCTGAGTTGGTGCTGAAGCGCCGGAAAACACCCTGAGATGGCTCATATGACCCTAAAATATGAGCAATGTGAAAAATAAGGAGCCGGCCGGTAAGCCGGGTTCTGTCGAGGACAATCATTCATCTGTGATGCCCGTCGCCGGACACCTATAGCGACCTACCCGAATCCCATCGCGGGTCACGATTAGCGGATTCCTATTTGGTCTTGCTCCG